>JALWZI010000174.1 GCA_027002755.1 Campylobacteraceae bacterium
GAAAGAACGACAGAAACTCTATCTACTCACCGAAGTGATCGGGCGCTGGTCCATGGTCGATGTCTATGTCGTCTCCATCATGATCGCCCTGGTCCACTTCGGCGGACTGACCGAGATTCGTGCAGGCGGCGGCGCGGTTTTCTTCCTGCTTGTGGTCATCGTCACCATGTTGGCGGCTATGAGTTTCGACCCCAGACTTATCTGGGACACCGCAAAGGAGCGACATGCCTGAAGACCCCGTCATACATCCTCCGGGAGAAGAGTACGTCAAGGAGGCGATATGGTCCTCACGCCGCCGCCACTTCTCCGCGGTCTGGATCGTCCCCATTGTCGCCCTGATTATCGGTGCGGTACTCATCTACAAATCGATAAGTCAGAAAGGGCCCACGATCCAGATCACCTTCCAGTCCGCCGAGGGGATCGAAGCCGGAAAATCGGTCGTCAAATACAAAGATATCAAGGTCGGCAAAGTCACCGATATTCGCTTCAATGAGGATCTGAAATCCGTCGTCGTCACGGCGGAACTCAACCGGGAAATGAAGCATTACCTGAGTGAAAAGACCCGTTTCTGGATCGTCCATGCCCGGCTGACCGCCGATTCGATCGAAGGACTCGACACCCTGCTCTCGGGCTCCTACATCGGCATGGATCCCCAACCCGGCAAGGAGCAGCTGCGCCGGTTCAAAGGGCTGGAGAATCCGCCGGTGATCCTGGACAACCTCAAAGGGAAGACCTTTGTCCTCGAGGCGGAAGACAGAGGTTCCCTGCAGATCGGCTCTCCTGTCTACTACAAGAAACTGAAAGCCGGAAAGGTGATCGGTTCCCATCTTTCCGCCGACGGACGCCGCGTTTTCATCGATGTCTTTATCCGGGAACCCTACAGCAGGCTTGTCACCGATGCGACGCGTTTCTGGGATGCCAGCGGGATCGACGCCACCATCGGTCCCGATGGGGTGGAGATCCGCACCGCTTCACTGACGGCCATCCTCTCCGGTGGAATCTCCTTCGGCAATTTCGAAGTCTTCGGGGAAGGAAAACCTGTCAAAGACAAGCACCACTTCATCCTCTTCAAAAATATCAAACTGGCCAAGAAGATCACCTACAACCGGGAACTCTTCTTCTGGGTCTATTTCCAGGACTCTATCCGGGGTCTCAAAGAGGGAGCCCCCGTGGAATTCCGAGGTGTCAAAGTGGGTGAAGTGGTGAGCTTCTTCCTCATCGGTGATGCGAAAACGGCGGAGTTCCACATTCCCGTCCTCATCAAGATCGAACCGGGTCGTTTCACGATCCAGGGTCGGAAAAAGAATGCCGGCAACAATGTCGACGAAGAGGTTTTCAGAGCGCTGATCGCCAAAGGTCTCCGGGCGCAGCTCCAGAGCTCCAATCTCCTCACAGGGGCGCTCCTGGTCAATCTGGACTTCTTCCCCGATGCGGAAAAGGTGGAGCCGGAAAAGAAGAACGGTCTCTATGTCTTCCCCTCCGTTCCCGGAACCATCGAATCGCTCAAGAGCAATCTCCAGACCATTCTCCAGCAGGTCGCCACCATTCCTTTCAAGGATATCGGGGAAAAGGTCGATACCCTGCTTGAAAAACTCGATGCTGCGACGATGCCGCAGTTCAATCAGAGCATGGAGCAGATCAACACCAAACTGCTCCCCTCTTTCCTCAAACTGATCGAAAACGGAAACGCGTCAGTCGAGGAGATGCGCAGGAACTATCTGGATACCAACGCCGATATCCACCGCAATATGCTCAAGCTGCTGGATGAGATCACCCGGACCAGTCACTCCATCCGGCAACTGACCGACTATCTCAACCGCCACCCCGAATCACTGATCAGAGGAAGATGACCGATGAAACGATACACTCTTGCGATCCCCGGCCTGCTGCTGATACTCCTGCTGGCAGGCTGCAGCAGCCGATCCGACTACTACCGTCTACACCCCCGCCTCCTGCCGGCACAGGAGGTCCGGCCTCTGCACACCCGGCATATCGTCGGTATCGGAGAGGTCCAGGTCGCCGACTATCTGCAGAAAGAGTCTCTCGCCACCCGCCTGGGACCCGGCCGGATCAAGATCAACGATACCGCCCTCTGGGCCGGCTCCCTGAGCAAAAATATCCAGCGTGTCCTCCAGGTCAACCTCTCCCGACTGCTTCCCTCCCGGACCTTCCTCGCCTATCCCTGGGAAGAACCTCTGAGCGACGACAGTCGCCTCTTCCTCACCGTAGACCGTTTCGACGGGGATCTCAACGGCACTGTCACCTTCATGGGGCACTGGAGTCTGGTCGACCGCAAAGAGGATCGGATCGTCACCGGTGAGAGCTTCCGCTATATCCGGCAGGGCTCCCCGGGTGCCGCCGGCATCGTCGAGACCCAGAGCCGGCTTCTGGAGCGACTCAGCCGCCGCATCGCCTCCCGGATACGCTCCCGGATCTAACCGGCTCAGCGGTCCGAGACTACCCGGTCTCTTCCTTCGTTTTTGGCCCGGTAGAGTGCGTTATCGGCCCGTCGGAAAAGCTCCGTCACCTCCTCCGTCTCTTTCCCGACTCTACTGCAGGCGATCCCGCAACTGCACTGCAGCGTGATTTTTTCTGAAAAGAGGCGTTTTTTCAGTTCCCGGCGGATCTTCTCCGCCAGCTCCCGTGCCCCTTCCGGATCACGACAGGTCAGGATTACGAACTCTTCACCTCCCCATCGTCCCAGAAAGTCCCCCGGCTCCACCAGCTCTCTCAGCAGTTGTGCCACCTCCACCAGGATCCGGTCTCCCACCGGATGACCGTACCGATCGTTGATCACTTTGAAATGGTCCAGATCGAAGAGGATCAGGCAGAGGTTTTTTCCCAGGCTCCGTGCCCGTTTGATCCGGTCGGCGAACTCCTCGTTGAAGACGAAACGGTTGTAAAGACCGGTGAGCTCGTCAAAACGGGCCCGGCGGCGGTAGAACTGCTGACGTGTCGCCAGTTCGGTGATCTCCGAAAGCGCGACAATGGTATGCCCTGTCTCAGGGATCCTCGTGATGGAGACAGCGTAGAAAGTGATCGCGCGGTCCCGGGGATTTTTCAGTGCGATCACCCGACGCCCCGGCTCCTTCCTCTCCAGCTCCCGGACCCAGTCGAATCCATCCCGCTTTTCCGGAACGAAGGTCTCCTCCTGATGCTGCATATGGTCGGAGAGTCGGCATTCCTTCTCCCGGTACTCTTCCACCGAATCGATTCCAAAAAACTCCAGATACTCCCGGTTGAGAAAGATCGGTTCAAAAGTGTGATCCAGGACGATCAGCATGTTCCCTTCCAGGTGGGCGATCTCTTCCAGGATCTGACTCTGCTGCCGAAGCTCCCGCTCCAGTCGCAACTGCCGTCCGATCTTGGCGATCTTCTCCTCCAGAATGGAGAGGTCGATGGGTTTGAGAAGATAGTGGTCGATCCGAAGTTCGATGGCTCTGAGGAGAAAACGGCTGTCACTGTGGGCCGTGGTGACGATGACGGGCTGCCCCGGATCGATCTTGCGGATCTCTTCGATCATCTCCATCCCGTTTCGCTGCGGCATCTCCAGGTCGGTGATGACGATGTCGGGACGATACTTCCGGTAGAGCTCCAGCCCCGCCTCACCGTCCGAAGCGATATTGACACCCCCCGGTGCCAGATGCCGGAGGAAAAATCCCAGCTCCTCCCGGATCGTCTCCTCATCCTCTACAAGAAGGATCGACAGATCAAGCATTGTCATCCTCCCCGAAATCGAGGATGACACACAGGCCCTCCTCTTCGTTTCGTGCACGGATCGATCCTCCCAGCTTCTCTTCCACGATCAACCGGGAGATATAGAGACCGATCCCCGATCCCTCCTCTTTGGTAGTGAAATGGGCATCGAAGATTTGCGAAAGCGTCTCATCGGAAACCCCGCCGCCGTTGTCACAGAAACGGATCTGACGCCCCTCCATCTCCACTGTAATCCGCTTTGGCGTCCGGGGGCTCTTCTCCAGGGCATCTCTGGCATTGTTGACCAGATTGAGGATCACCTGTTGAAATTCGCTGCGGCTGCCGAAAAGCTCGAAGTCCTCTCCCCGCACCTCGATGGTGATGCCGCTCTTCTTCAGAGTCAGCGAATACATCGAAAAGACCGCCTCGATCGCCTCTCTGGCCGAGAAGCGCTCCTGCCCCTTGCCGATCCGAAAGAAGTTTCGGAAATCGTCGATGGTCTGGCTGAGAAACTTGATCACTTCCAGATTCTTTTCGGCGAACCGTTCCATGAAATCACGGTCGACCTTGCCGTCTTTGTGCAGGTATTTCAGTTTCTGGATACTCAGCGCCAGAGTGTTGAGAGGTTGGCGCCACTGATGGGCGATCACTCCGATCATCTCTCCCATCGCCGCCAGCTTCTCCCGTTCCCGCATGATCTCCCGCTGGAGCAGGTTCTCCTGCACCGCACGCTTGACCTCTTCGTTGAGCCGCCGGTTGAGCCGTCGAAGAAGGAACTGGCGATAGAGAAGGATCAAAACGATCAGAGCGATCATCCCCAGCGCGTAGTAGAGTGGTCGGTAGTCGTAGGGTTCCACCAGCTTTTTGCTGCCGATCCATTTCTTGTAGATGGCGTTTTTCTCCTGGGGAGTGATCTGGGCCAGGGCTTTGTCCAGTTTCGCCAGAAGCTCGGGATCATTACGGGTGACGGCGATGGAGAGGCGATAACGCATATCGGCATAACCGGCGATCCGAAGCCCTTTGAGGTCGAATCGGTTGATGAAGTAGGAGGCGACGGGTAGGGTCGCAATGGTACAGTAGGCCTCTCCCGACTCCACCTTTCTTAAGGACTCCAGGTAATCCCGGGTCTCGATGATTTTCATCGAGGGGTAGAGGCTCCGCAGACGGCTGATAAGGCCCGAACCCTTTTTCCGTGCCACACTCTTGTCGGCGATCTCCGAGAGGTCTTTGACCAGCGGTTTGTCGTCCCGGGTGATGATCGCCAGACGATAGATTAGATAGGGGCGGGTGAAGCGGGCGTAACGCTTGCGCTCCTTGGTCGCGGTCGCTGCCGGCAGGATCTCGCAGCGTCCCGC
>JALWZI010000175.1 GCA_027002755.1 Campylobacteraceae bacterium
GGAGGGGGCTGCCGTAGCGGTGGTCTGTGATGCCATGGAGGTGCCTTTCTTCGTCCTGCGGGCCATCAGTGATGCGGCGGATATGGAGGCGACCTTCGATTTCGATGAATTTCTCAAACACTCCTCCAAAGTCAGCAGCAGCTTCATCATCGCGATGCTGGAGAAGATCAATAATCAGTTAGTCGATGGTCGCTAGTGTGTTGGGGTATTGCCCAACACACGTCATCCGTTATCTGCCGATCCCTTATTTTTCGGGCAAATAGTCCGACTCACAGCTCCTTCTTCATTTCTTTTTCTTTGTTTTGCGACAAAGAAAAAGGAAACGAAGCAAAGAAAAAGAAAACGCGAGGGACTGGCGTCACTTAGGGGGTGCCAATGCGAAGAGGTTTTACGGACGAGTAGGCCGTCTGTTCGATCGGTTGGAGGTGGGACTTCAGTCCCGCATGCAGGGCTAAAGCCCTGTCTCTGATGACATTTTCAATGAGACACGAAAAGATGGAGATGAAAAATTTTTGAACGGTATGACTACAAAGAATTCTGAACAAACAGAGAAAGACAAGGGCATCAAACGGGCGAAGATCTCCAAGAGACTCCTGCGGGTCTTCGGCAAAACCAACGCCGAGTATCGCCTGATCAAAGAGGGGGACCGGGTGCTGGTGGGGCTCAGCGGGGGCAAGGACTCTCTGAGTCTGGTCCATCTGCTGCGCAATATGCAGCGGCATGCTCCCTTCGACTTCGAGTTTCTCGCCTGTACTGTCAGCTACGGAATGGAGGGAGAAGATTACTCGGCCCTGCATGCCCACTGTGAAGCCTACGACATTCCTCACGTCGTCTACGAGACCCGGATCTACGAGATCTCTCAGGAGACGATCCGGGAGGGAAGCTCCTTTTGTAGCTACTTCTCCCGGATGCGTCGGGGGGCTTTGGCCACCTATGCCGAGGAGCACGGCTACAACAAGATCGCTCTGGGGCACCACTTCGATGATGCGGTGGAGAGCTTTTTCATGAACATGTTCTACAACGGCGTCATGCGCTCCCTGGCTCCTATCTACAAAGCCGAACGCAATTTCCACGTCATCCGCCCCCTGATCGAAGCCAGAGAGGCCCAGCTTCGAGCCTTTGCCGAAGAGAACGGCTTCGCCACCATTGGGGACGAAGCCTGCCCCGCCATGCGCATTGCCGTCAAAGCCCCCTATGCCCGTGCCGCCACCAAGGAGTGGCTGCGGCAGATGGAGGGGGAGCATGAGGATCTCTTCAAACGGATCAAAGCCTCCTTCAAACACATCCATGACGATACTTTTCTGGATCCGAGTCGGTGGAAGCGGGAAGACGGGGAGTGATTGAGAATTGAGAATGGAGGATGGAGAATCAGCACCTGCCATACATTCTCAATTCGCCATTCCCAATTCTCCATTCGAAAGCTCCGCTTTCGCAAACGGTTTCCACTCCGGTTCCTCTTCGACCCCGGGGAAGCCGTCGAGGAGCTCTTCGGGTTGGAATTTCGTCTTGTAGGCGAAGGCCTGGCAGCCGTCGACCCAGTAGCCCAGGTAGATCCACCGTTTCCCCAGCTGCCGGGCCAGGCTGATCTGATAGAGGAGGCTGTAGGTTCCCAGGGAGAGGCGGGCGTAGTCGGGATCGTGATAGAAGTAGATGGCGCTGATGCCGTCCTCGACCACGTCGATGAGGTCCACTCCCACCAGTCGGTTATCCCGGATATAGAGGATTTCGTAGCCGAACTCGTGGGCGCCTTCGACGAAGTTCTCGTAATACTCCCGTTCACTGATATCCCGGTGCCTCCAGCCGTCTTTTTCCGCTTTCCAGGCGTGGTAGCGGTTGTAGAGCTCGATGTGGCCGGGGGTGAGGCTGGGGGGCTGGACCAGGATCCGGGTCTCCCGGTTGCGTTTGATGGCCTTTTTCTGGGAACGGGTGGGCCGGAAGGCCTCCACGTCGATCCGCAGGCTCTTGCAGGCGTCGCAGCCCTGGCAGATGGGATGGAAGAAATAGTTGCCGAAGCGCCGCCATCCGCGCCGGATCACCGCCGTGACGAACTCGGGCTCCGCCTCCCGGATATACCGGTAGTACATTCGGGTCTTTCTACCGGGGAGATAGGCACAGTCGTAGTCCAGCATACAGAAATCGGTGGACTCGGGATGGAGGCGGTCGTCGTTGTGTTGCTTCATGGCCCGATTGTAGCAAAATAGGGTAAAATTGCACAAAAAATCCGGGGATGCGATGTTCCTCTATCAGCCGCCAAGAGGCTACTGTTACAACAGCGACTCCATTTTTCTGGCGGACTTTGTCCGCCGCTTCCGGCCCAGAGGAAAGCTGCTGGATGTGGGGTGCGGTGTGGGGATCATCTCCCTGCTGCTGGGACGGGATTTTCCTGTGGAGGTTCATGTGGCGGAGAAGCAGCCGCGGATGCTAGCCTACGCCCGTCACAACTTCGCTCTCAACGGTATCGGAGTCCGGGAGTATGCGGGGGATTTCCTGGAGGCGGCGATCGAAGAACGCTTCGACTTCATCGTCTCCAATCCGCCCTTTTACGATCCGCGGGTGACCCAGAGCGAAAAGGAGAGTCTCAATATCGCCCGGTACGCCCATCACCTTCCGTTGGAACCTTTTGTGGCGAAGGTCAAACGGCTGCTCAAACCGCGGGGGCATTTCATTCTCTGTTACGACGCCAAGCAGACCGATCGGCTGCTGGCGGAGCTTCGGGCCCACAAGCTGACGCCGGAGACGCTCCGTTTCGTCCACCCGAAGATCGACCGGGAGGCCAAGATCGTCATGGTCCAGGCGCGGGCGGGATCCCGTTCGATGTGTCGGATCCTTCCACCGCTGATCACCTTCGATGCGGAGGGGGAGTACACTCCGGAGGCGGCAGAGGCCTTTGTTCGGGCGGGGACCCATTCGATCAAAGCGGAACGATGGGAGAGTGAGGAATGAGGAATGAGGAATGAGGAATGAGGAATTTTGGGGCGCCGCGTTGCGACGCGAGTTCATGGAACCGGGAATTTATTCCCGGCAAAGGTTACCGAAGCCAAAAGTCTTACCTCTTCGATTGATGCGAATGAATTCGCGTTTCCGAAATAAGAGAGGATAAACTTTTGACTTGAACCTGCGACCTTATGGGCGTAGTTCCGTCCCAATATAAAAGGCAATACAGTGAAAAAGAACGAAGTGGATAGTGAAATGACACAATGTGAAGAGGGTATGCTTCCGATCATGCGGGAAGCGGGGTACGGCTATGCCTTTGACCCCAACGCCTGTGCCGCCTGTGAAGGAGGATGTTGTCGCGGTGAGAGCGGCTACATCTGGATGAAGTATCCCGAGATCGAGGCGATGGCGGAGTATCTGGGTCTCGGTTTGGAAGATTTCGCTAAAATCTACCTGCGTAAGGTTGGCCATCGCTACTCTTTGGTGGAGAAGCAGCTGGGAGAAGGGGATTATGCCTGCATCTTCTTCGACGAGACGAAGAAGCGCTGCAGTGTCTATCCCGTCCGCCCCCGGCAGTGCCGTACCTTTCCCTTTTGGGAGAGTTTCAAAAACGATGAAGAGGAAGTGAGACGCGAGTGCCCCGGAATTATCTGAGACCGATCCTGTTGTCACTGTTGAGTTGCGGGATCCTCATGGCCGGCAAGGCCGGCAGCGCTCTGGAAGAGGATCGTCTGATCGTGGAGGCGATCTTCCAGGATGAGAATCACCGTTTCGATCGGGCGGAAGAGATCTTCGTAAAACTCTATCGACTCACGGACCGGAGCGAGTACCTGGTCCAGGCGGCCAAAGAGGCGATGATGCCCGGCGGTCGCCCCGAGGAGGTGGTCTCTCTCCTGAAAGAGTGGATCGACCGACATGAGGCCGAGACACACGACACCCGGCCGGTGCGTATGCTGGTGGCCCTTTATGCCAAATCGGGACGTCTCGATCTGGCCGAACCTCTGGCGGATCGATGGCTCGCCGGGAGCGATCGCGTCGCCGATCTGAAGCTGGCGGCGACCCTCAAGAGCGACCTGGGGAAATATGGTGAAGCGGTGGAACTGCTCAAAAAGGCCTATGCCAAGTCCTCCGGCGATCGGATCCTCCTGGAGGAGGTCTCCCTGCTGGAGAAGCAGTTGAAGGATCGGAAAGAGGCCATCCGCCTTCTGGAGACCCATCTGCGTCTCAAGCCCGATGCCCCGGTGGCGATCTACTTCAAGCTGATCGAACTCTATGCCAAGGAGAATCGCCTCGACAAGGTTCTGGAGCTCTACAAAAAGCTCTACGAAAAAGACCCCCAGAAGTATTTTCTGCAGAAGATCGTCAAACTCTCCCTCTATACCCGGGACCTGGACGGTCTGATCGCTCTGCTGGAGAAACATTCCCGTGGGAACGAGGAGCTGCTCTATCGCCTTTACAAAGAGAAGAAACGTTTCGACAAGGCGATAGAGCTGGCCCATCGACGTTATGAAGAGACGGGCAAACCCAGGTGGCTGGCGGAAGAGGCGATCCTGCGCTACGAAGCGGCCCGGGCCGAAAAGAAGATCACGCCCCAGGTCCTGAAGACCTTCCGGCGGCTCTTCGACCAGGCCTTGAAAAAAGGGTTGGACGACAGCCTCTATCTCAACTATTACGGCTATACCCTCATCGACCACGACCTGGACCTGGAGCGGGGGATCGCTCTGGTCCGTCGGGCTCTCAAGCAGCAGCCCGACAACAGCTACTATCTCGACTCCCTGGCCTGGGGTCTTTACAAACTGGGACGATGTGAACAGGCTTATCGGGTCATGGAGAAGGTGATCGCCGACGAGGGATTGCAGGAGCCGGAGATCAAAATGCACTGGGAGAGTATCCGGAAGTGTATGGAGAAGGACAAAGCCTTTTAACGTCCCCCGCTTCCACTAAAATCATAAAACGAAGGAGCACCGCCGCGATGGCCGATATTTTGGATGAGATCATACGTAAGACCCGCGAGGATCTGGAGCGGAAGAAGAAGGAG
>JALWZI010000176.1 GCA_027002755.1 Campylobacteraceae bacterium
TCGTAGGTCCCCTCCTGATCCACCGGATTGGCCGTGGCCAGGACCATGAAGGGATCGGGCAGCGGGAAACTCTCCTCTCCGATGGTCACCTGCCGTTCCGCCATCGCCTCCAGCAGTGCCGACTGGACCTTGGGCCCCGCCCGGTTGATCTCGTCGGCCAGAAGCAGGTGGGTGAAGACGGGGCCATGCTTGATCTTGAACTCGTTCTTCCGCAGGTCCAGGATCTCGTTGCCGATGATGTCGCCGGGGAGCAGATCGGGGGTGAACTGCACCCGCTTGAAATCGAAGCCCAGGCTCCTCGCCAGGGTATTGACCGCCGTGGTCTTGGCGACACCCGGTACCCCCTCGACCAGGATATGCCCCCCGGTAAACAGAGCGATGATCATACTGTCGATCAGCTCTTCGTGTCCGACGACGACCTTTTTGACCTCTTCTTTGACGCTACAGATCATTTCATTCACCTAATTGTTACAGTTAATAAAAGATTATAACAAAACCTCTCACTCCACGGCGATCTTCTCCTGCCCGATCCGATAGAGGGCGAAATCGTACCGGACCGGATCGGCGGGATCGAAACGGCGCAGAGTCTCGGTGAGCTCCAGGGCTGCCCGCATATCGTAGCTTTTGCGTTCCAGGAGCTCCAGACGGAGGGAGACGGCATGGGTATGGGTATCGAGGGGGATGATCAGATCCGCCGGATCGATCCCCTCCCAGAGCCCCAGATCCAGAGCGTCCCGACGCACCATCCAGCGGAAATACATCATGTAGCGCTTGAAGGGGGCACAGCGTTCGGGATTTTCGGGGACTTTTCCCACAAGAAAATCGTATCCCCGGCTCTTGCGGGGATAGGCCTCCCGCAGTGCCGTGATCAGCGCCCAGAGTCCGTCACGGATCTCTCGGCGTTCTTCGTAGGCTTCCCGCACAATCTCACCCAGGCTTTGCTCTTTGCCCAGTCTCCGCAGAGCGATGAAGAGTGCCGCGATATCTTCGGAAGTCTGAAAACGATATTTGAGTGCCTGAAGCTCCTCCGAGATACGCTCCTCGGGAACTTCCAGCAGTGAAAAGTCGAGCCGATCCAGAAAGGCGACGATCTGCTTGGCGCTGCCGTAGCCGAAAAGCGCACAGATCAACGCGATCCGTTCATCACGATGGCGGGAGGCCACCAGCAGAGGATCGGGACGTTCGTAGCTCAGCTCCGTAGCCTCATTGCGCCGGGCCGCCTCCCGGTCCAGGAGTGCTTTCAACTCATTCGCACTCAATCGCATCTTCACTCGGTCTCATCTATCTGCAACACCTGATTCTCGATTACTATCTCTTTCCGCAACAGGATCTCGGACCGGTCACCCAGAAAACGCTCCATCTCCATCGTTGCCCTCCGGGCCTCCTCCAGACCGATGGTTTCGAAGCGGATCCCGGTCCCCGGCGCCGCCTGGGCGAGACGCCAACAATCCATCGGCAGCACGGCTCCGACTTTGGGATAGCCACCGATGGTCTGGCGTTCGCCCAGCAGCACGATGGGCTGGCCGTCACGGGGGATCTGCACCGCCCCGTAGGGGATGGGTTCGGAGAGGATCTCCAGGTCGTGCTCCACCGCCGGCCCGGCGAGGCGGCACCCCATCCGGTCGCCCGAAACCAGGCGGTAGCTTTCGGAGTAGAAACGTTGCAGCGATTCGGCGGGAAAGTGATCCGCCTGGGCGCCGGGCAGAACCCGCAAGGTGAGCGGCCTTCTCCAGTCGGGAATCAGCCGTGGAGGTAGAGAGCGGGGATGGGGCAGTGACTCCAGATCCCGACAGAGGAGCCGATCCCCCTTTTCAAGCGGCCGGCCCAGGCGATCCCGGAGGCTCACCGAAGCGCTCCCCAGCCAGCGGGGCGCTTCGAAGCCCCCCGCCACGGCCAGATAGAGGCGCAGGCCGCTGCGGGCCATCCCGATCTCGATACATTCCCCCTCTCTGACCCGGTGGGTTCTCCATAGAGCGCGGGGGACGCCCCCGATCCGCAGTTCCGCCTCGGCACCGGTCAGGGCGATCTCGGTCTCCACATGAGCGAGCAGTTCCACTCCGCCCTGGGCGATCTCCAGCACAGGGGCCTCCGGGGCGTTGCGCAGCAGCCGGTTGGCCAAGGCGGCGCTGTAGCGATCCGCCGCTCCCGCCTGAGTGATCCCCAGATCCCCAAATCCGAAACGCCCCCGATCCTCCACCAGGCTCATCAGACCCGAACGCAACAGCTCCAGGCCTCTCACAGTTCTCCTCCCGCTGCGAAATAGGCTTCACGGTCGATGGGACGGAACCGGACAAGATCCCCGGGGCGTAACAGGGAAAAGCCCTCCATCTCCGGGTCGAAGAGCTCCACCGGTGTGCGCCCCAGCAGGTTCCAGCCCCCCGGCGACTCCAGGGGATAGACGGCGCACTGGAGATTGGCCAGGGCTACGGAGCCTTTGGGGACCCTGGCCCGGGGAGTCCCCAGCCTGGGCGTGGCGATCCGTTCGTCCACACTCCCCATATAGGCGAAACCCGGCAGGAAGCCGACGGTATAGACCCGATACTCTCTTTGGCTGTGCAACCGGATCACCTCCTCGACGTTCAGGCCGTGTATCGACGCGACCCGCTCCAGATCGGGACCGGTCTCTCGGGAATAGTGAACCGGGATCTCCACCAGCCTCCCCTTGTCATTCTCCGACTCCGGCAATGAATCGGCGATCACGCGGAGGCGTCGGCAGAGGCTTTCGTGATCCCAGTGAAAGAGATCGAACTGCAGATAGAGAGTGGCGTAGGAAGGAATGATCTCCACGATCCCCGGCAAAGCGAGTTCCTTGAGCCGGCGATAGAAGGAGAGAACCCGCCGGGAGATTTCCGGATCGATCCGCTCCCCGAACTCCAGGAGCAATCCGTCCACCGCCACCGCTTTACAGGACACGACGCAGAGCCTCCACCAGAGCGATCGCCTCGGGATTGTCCCCATGCACACAGAGCGAGTCGCCCCGAAGTTTCAGCGGGGTCCCCTCCCGGCAGAGCAGATGCCCCTGCTCCCGGTAATGCCGGATCCGCTTCAGAACATGCTCGGGATCGTGGATCACCGCGTCGGGTTCGCTGCGGGGCACCAGCTTCCCTTCCGGAGTGTAGTGGCGATCGGCGAAAAGCTCGTGGATCAGCCCGATACCATAGCGGCGGGCAATCGTCTCGCAGCGCTCCCCCTCCGGAGTCGAGAGGATCATCAACCGCAGGCTCGGATCGATCCCGGCGACGGTGGAGACGATCCGCTCGAATAGTTCCGGATCCCTCATCATGTCGTTGTAGAGTGCTCCGTGGGGTTTGACATAGGCCAGGTCCGCCTCTTCGGCCCGGGCGATCTCCCGCAGACGGCCGATCTGCTCCTCCAGAAGCTCCCGAAGTTCTCTTTCACCCAGATCCATGGAGCGGCGGCCGAAGTTTTCCCGGTCGGGGTACCCCGGATGGGCCCCGATCTCCACACCGTGTTCCCGGGCCAGGCGCACGCACTCCCGCATCGTCTCCTCGTCCCCGGCATGGCCGCCGCAGGCGATGTTGGCCTGGTCGATCAGAGGCATGATCCGCGCTTCGTTGCCGACGCCTTCACCCAGGTCGCTGTTGAGTTTGAGCATGCTACTTTCCTATCATATGCTGAGGGAGCCAGAGGGCGATCTCGGGGAACGAGGTCACCACCGCAACGATGCCGATCATGATCAGAAAGAAAGGGAAAGTCGCTTTGAGGATGTAGCCGATCTGCTCACCGGAGATCCCCTGGATTACGAAGAGGGAGAAGCCCACCGGCGGGGTGATCTGACTCAGCTCCACCATGAAAACCAGAAAGATCCCGAACCAGAGGGGATCGTACCCCGCCGCCGTGACGATGGGCAGGACGATGGGCAGTGTCATGACCACGATGGAGATCCCGTCCAGGATCATTCCCAGAAAAATATACATGATCCCCACCACCAGGATCAGCTGATAGGGGGTCAGTCCCAACTCCCCGATATAGAGGCTCACCGCCCGGGCGATCCCCAGAAAACCCACCACCTGGGCCAGAAATCCGGCACCGGCGATGATGAAGCTGATCATCGCCGTGGTCTTGACGGCGCTGGCCAAAGAGTCCCGGAAAATGGGCCAGCTGAAGCTGCGGAAATAGATCGCCAGAGCGATGGCTCCCAGCACCCCCAGCGCCGCCGCCTCCGTGGGGGTGGCGAAGCCTCCGTAGATGCTGCCCAGCACCAGAGCGATCAGGGAAAAGACGGGGATCAGCTCCTTGATCGACTCCAGGCGCTCCCGCCAGCTGAAACGCTCCTGCTCGCGGGGGACCGCCTCCGGATCGAGGCGGGCGGCCACCATAATGTAGAGAGAGTAGGCGGTCGCCAGCAGCAGCCCCGGAAAGATCCCGGCGATGAAGAGCTTGCCAATGGAGACGTCGGCCAGCACCCCGTAGATGATCATGATGAGGCTGGGCGGGATCAGGAAGCCCAGGGTCCCGCTGCCCGCCAGGGAGCCGATGGCCAGCTTTTTGCTGTAGCCGCGTTTCTTGAGCTCCGCCAGGGTGATCTTGCCCACGGTGGCGGTGGTGGCCGCCGAGGACCCCGACACGGCGGCAAAAAGCGAGCAGGCCGCCACATTGACGTGCAGCAGGCGCCCCGGTACCCGGTTGAGCCAGGGGATCAGGCCGTTGAGCAGCCGGGTGGAGATGGAGGAGTGGTAGAGGATCTCCCCCATCAGGATGAACATGGGCAGCGCCGCCAGGGACCAGGAGTTGAGCGAGTCGTAGAGCGAGCCAGCCAGCAGATCCCCCGCCTTTTGAAAGAGGCTGATCCCCGGAGGGAGGTGGTGCTCAAAAAGCAGCATCCCCGTCAGCCCCGTCAGCATCAGCGCCGCACCGATCCAGATGGAGCTCAGCAGGAAAAAGAACATCACCCCCGTCAGCACGAGGGAGAGGGTCAGCGGATCACTGATCATTGCGGACCCTT
>JALWZI010000177.1 GCA_027002755.1 Campylobacteraceae bacterium
GCGACGGCTTCAGCGGCTGCTCGGGCTGCCCGGGGATCCTGCCGCTGCCATGGAACTCCTGGCAGCGGCGGAACCCCAGCCTCTGGATCTGCTCTATGCGGGGGAGAATCTGGTCTTCTACAACGCCCTGGTGGGGGAGGCACCGCCGCTCGCCTTTCACAACGCTTTTATGAACGAGGATCTGGAGCAGAGCAAGCTGGAGCTCTTTTTCGAAGCCATGGCGCGGCTGCGGGACCTGCGAAAGGTCCGTGCCGATGTCACGACGGCCAAGGGGCAGTCTTTCAGGACCGCGTTGACCGGGGTACTGGTCTTCAACCGGGAGTCGAGCACTTTCGCTTCCAACCTTCTGCAGGACAGCAGCTACAACGACGGTCAGCTGCGGGCGATCCTGATATCTCCGCTCTCCATCGTCTCCTACATCCACCATCTTTTGGTCACGATCTACGCCCGTTTCCGCCACCAGTCCCTGCCCGATTCCGTGGGGCTGGTCAAGAGTCAGTCGCTGAGCATCCAATGCGATCCTCCGCTCAATGTGGCGGTGGACGGGGTGGATATCGGAGCGACACCGGTGGAGTTTCAGGTCCATCCCAAAGCGGTCCGCTTCTGTGCCGCCGAGAGCTTCTGGGAGCACAATCATCCCACCCAGAACGACAAAGAGACGCTGCGGATCGATCATCTGCCCCAGAGTGACGAGGCGGTGGACTATGCCAGGAAGCGCCTCCCGTTTCTGACCCACGCCAGCGAGCAGGAGTATCGGGAACTCTTCGCGGCGTTGCGCCAGGAGGGGAAACTGACCGCTACCTTCGTGACGCTGATGATCCTGAGCACTCTGCTGGCGACGGTGGGGCTTTTCCTCAACAGCGCCTCAGTGGTCATCGGCGCGATGCTCCTGGCGCCCCTGATGCAGCCCATCGTGACCTTCTCCATGGGGATGCTGCGCTGGGACAGTTCCCTGGCCTACGGGGCGCTTCGGACCGTCGCCGCCGGGGTGGGGCTGGTCCTGGTGAGCGCCATGAGCGTCGCCTGGCTGCTCCCGTTTCGCGAGGTGACGTCGGAGATGGCGGGGCGGCTTCATCCGACACTTTTGGACCTGATGGTTGCGGTGGTCTCGGGTATCGCGGCCGCCTACGCCAAGAACAATCCGAAGATCACCGGCTCTCTGGTCGGGGTGGCCATCGCCGTGGCCCTGGTCCCGCCCCTCTCCACAGCCGGCATCGGTCTGGGGTGGGGGGACCTGCCCATGTTCTACCACGCCTTTTTGCTTTTCCTGACCAACTTCGCCGGGATCGTCCTGGCGGCGGCCCTGGTCTTCATGCTGATGGGCTTCTCCCCCCTGCATCGGGCCAAAAAGGGGCTGACCTTCGGGATCCTCATCGTGGCCCTGGTGGCGGTGCCTCTGACCCTCTCCTTCCGCCAGATGGCCCGTGACGCAGAGCTGATCCACCGTCTGGAGACCCATCACTTCGTCATTGGGAACAAAGAGGCGCGGATCGACCGCCTGGAGATGAGACACGGAAAGACCGATCGTCTCATCTGTGATCTGGTGGTCTCCAGTCCCTTCAATAGCCGGGAAGTGCATCAGTTGAAAAAAGAGATCGACGCGCTGGCCGGCGAGCCGCTTCAGCTG
Organism: Campylobacteraceae bacterium; assembly: GCA_027002755.1. GTDB lineage: Bacteria > Campylobacterota > Campylobacteria > Campylobacterales > Sulfurovaceae > Nitratifractor. The sequence continues at coordinate 1,628 of JALWZI010000177.1, forward strand.
GAGTTCGTCCAACGGATCCGCCTCTGAGACTGTTGGGCACCAGTATCAAAATGTGCTCGACTATCCTTTTTATCCGTCTTTTCTCCTTTTATTCAGTCTATAAAACAGGTATATTATGTGAGATAAAAGTAATGGTAAGTCCAGGCTTGTGTAATCAATACAATTTTACGGAAGGAGAGGAGTCAATGGTTAAAACTGCGGGAACCGCTATTCTTTTCGCTCTGCTGATGCTCACTGCCTGCGGTCAGCCGAAGGAAGGTACCAAAACTCAGGAAACAGTAGCCCCGAAGCAGAGCATGACCGGTTCCGACCGGGATGCCCACGGCTGTATCGGCAGTGCAGGCTATCGTTGGTGCAGAAGCCTCGAGAAGTGCGTTCGTCCCTGGGAGTTGGCTAAAGAGAAGGGATTGGAGAAGAACGAGAAAGCCTTTGTGAATTTTTGTGAAAAAAAGGAGAGTGAATGACATTGAAAACAAAAGTAGCCGCCGAATTTTTCGGTACCTTCTGGCTGGTTCTGGGAGGTTGTGGTGCGGCGGTACTGGCGGCGGGATTCCCCGAGCTGGGGATCGGCTTCGCCGGGGTGGCTCTGGCCTTCGGCCTGACGGTCCTGACCATGGTTTATACCGTCGGCTACATCTCGGGAGGCCACTTCAACCCTGCAGTCTCCTTCGGTCTCTGGGCCGCCGGGAAGTTCGAGACCCGTGAGATGCTTCCTTACATCGTCGCCCAGGTTCTGGGCGGGATCCTGGGAGCCTGGGTCCTCTACCTGATCGCCACGGGCAAGGCGGGCTTCGAGGTCGGAGCCTTCGCCAGCAACGGCTACGGAGAACTCTCTCCGGGTCGTTACAGCCTGGGGGCAGTCTTTCTGACGGAAGTGGTGATGACGATGATGTTCATCTTCATCATCCTGGGTTCTATCGACGAGCGGGCCCCCGCCGGTTTCGCCGGGATCTCCATCGGTCTGGGCCTGACCCTGATCCATCTGATCTCCATCCCCGTCTCCAATACTTCGGTCAACCCGGCACGAAGTACTGCGGCGGCGCTTTTCGCCGATACGGCGGCTATGAGCCAGCTCTGGGTCTTCTGGGTGGCTCCTATTATCGGAGGAGTTCTGGGTGGGATCATCTGGAAACTCTTTTTCGATGCGAAACGGAATGCAAGCTAGGTCCGATTGAACGGATCCAACCCAATCTTAATCAAGGAGTAAACATGAATCTGAAAAAACGAAGCGTCGCTATGGTGGCGGCATTGGCCCTGACTCTGGGCATTACGACGGCGGATGCCTGTACCGGTATCCGCCTCAAGGCCAAAGACGGCACGGTCGTCCACGCACGGACCCTGGAGTTCGCCGTGGATCTCAAATCCAACGTCGTGATCATCCCCCGCAACTATCAGCGCAGCGGTACCACCCCCGACGGCAAGAAGGGTATGCAGTGGAAGACCAAATACGCCACCATCGGTGCCAACGGCGTGGAACTCCCCTATATCTTCGACGGACTGAACGAAAAAGGGCTGGCGGTTGGAACCTTCTATTTCCCCGGTACTGCCAAGTATATGCCCTACAGCGACGCCGTAGCTTCCAAGACCATCGCTCCCTGGGAGTTCGGCTCCTGGGTACTGGAGAATTTCGCCACGGTCGACGAGGTACGCAAGAACATCGACAAAGTGGTTGTCCCCTCCGTCGTGCTCAAGGCCTGGGGTTTCGCTCCTCCGGTACACTATGTCGTCCATGACGCCAGCGGCAAGAGCATCGTCATCGAGTTCGTCAACGGCAAGCCCGTGATCTACGACAACCCTCTGGGGGCCATGGCCAACTCTCCGACCTTCGATTGGCACATGACCAACCTGCGTAACTACATCAACGTTTCTCTCAAGCCGGTCAAAGAGCTCAAGGTCGGCGGCGTCGTTCTCAAGCCCTTCGGTATGGGTGCGGGCATGCACGGGGTCCCCGGCGATTTCACGCCTCCCTCCCGTTTCGTCCGCGCCGCGCTCTTCAGCCATGCGGTTTTCCAGCCCAAGACCGGCGACGATGCCGTGCTGGAAGCCTTCCACATCCTCAACAACTTCGACATTCCCCGCGGAACCGTCCGGGAGGAGAAAAAGGATGAGCATGGCAACGTGGAAGCGGACTACACCGTCTGGACCAGCGCCAACGATCTCAAGCGCAAGCGCTTCTACTTCCGCACCTACAACGATTCGCGGATCCGTATGGTCGATCTGACCAAATTCGATCTCAATGCCAAGAACATCGTTGTCATCCCCATGGACAGCAAGGAAGAGATCAAAGAGCTGACGATCAAAGACGCCGTCAAAAAATAAAGCGTCGATCGCCGCGGGGCCTTCCCGCGACGTTTTACGGCAGAGCCCTCCGAAAAATCTTCGATACAATGAAGCTTCGATCCGATGAAACCTCTCTTCTTATCTCGATTGCTAAAAGACAGGAAGCTTTTACGGAACGCTCGATTCCATATCAATCAATAGAAAAGTGAGAATGAATGAAACGTAGAACCTTCCTCCAGGGGACCCTGGGAATTCTGGCCGGCAGCGCGCTCCTTAGCGCCCAGGATAAAGCCAAAAGCGTCACCCTCCAGGAGGTGGCGATGGGGATGAAAGTCCTGCCGGAGGTGCAGATCTACACCGCCGGCAAGATCCATACCATGGATCCCACCCGCCCCAGTGCCGAAGCGATCGCCGTGCAGGGGGATCGGATACTGGCGGTGGGCAAACTCAAGGAGCTGCAAAAGGCGCTCAAGGACCAGCCCTACCGTATCGACCGCCGTTTCGATGACAAAGTGATCGTCCCGGGATTCGTCGCCCAGCACGTCCACCCCTTTCTGGGGGCACTCTCCATGGAGTCGACGATCATCTCCATCGAGGATTGGGCCCTGCCCAGCGGTTACGTCAAAAAGGCCGAAGGGCACGAAGAGTATATCTCCCGGATCAAGGAGGCTCTGGCCAGGCTTGACAAAGAGGATCCCGAAAAGAAAAAGCCCCTCTTCACCTGGGGATTCCATCAGACCTTTCACGGGGCCCTCAACCGCGGAGTTCTCGACCAGGTCGAAAAAAAGCGTCCCATCTTCGTCTGGCATCGATCTTGCCACGAGTTCATCCTCAACAGCGGCGCCATGGAGTTGACGGGGATCACCGAGCAGTTCATCTCCACCCTTCGCAAAGAGGCCCAGGCGATGTGCAGCTACAAAGAGGGCCACTTCTGGGAGCAGGGGCTCTTCGGGGTCCTGGGCAAGCTCTCGCCCTACGTGGCGACCCCCGATCAGTTCCGCCACGGCCTGAGGACCTTCGCCGACTATATGCATATGCAGGGGATCACCGCCGCC
>JALWZI010000178.1 GCA_027002755.1 Campylobacteraceae bacterium
CGGGTACGGCGAAAGCTCATACAGCCCGGATCCCCCGCCATGAAGTAACGCCCGTTGACATTGTGGGGTACGGGATGGGGTCTGGCGACACATCCGGTCAACAGCAGTGAGAGAAGAGCAACCCCAACGACCACCATACCTTTATAACCCCTCATCGCCTCTCCTTTTTGTCGATTATATCGATCAGGCGCCCGTTTCTTTCTGAACGATCCCACGAATCGTCTCCAGCACTTCCCGCTCTCTGGCGACAATGACGTACTTCTCCTCCACCTCGATCTCCATCCCTCTGCAGAGTGCCAGGCCGGCGGCGAAATCGTAGATGCGGAAGGGACCGACGAAAAGGAAATAGTTGACACTGCGGGCGTAGGCAAGGGAGAGGGCCACGGCACCGGGAGCACGGAATTTGAGTCCGGCTTTGTCCAGTGCCGCGACGATCCCGGGCTGGGCATAGGCCTTTTCGAAGAGGCCGATCTCGGGATGGGGTGCGGGAGCGGGCCGTCGCCATCCTTCGTGCAGCAGCGACCCCTGAAACGGCTCACCCGCTTCGTCGATGCAGAAGAGATCACCGTTGGCCAGGTTGGCCACGAAGGCTTCGGTGAGGATCCCTTCGCCGTTGAGGCGGGCGACGGAGACCCCGTAGTAGGGAAAGCGGCTCAGCGCGTTGGCGCTGCCGTCGAGCGGATCGAGGATGAGGGTCTCTTCCCCCTCCCCGATCACCCCCGACTCTTCCGATTCGATCCGGCCGAAAGCGCTCAGCGCCTCCGCGAAGATCCGCTCCAGGGCCAGATCCAGCCCGCTGCTCAGATCCCCGCCGGCCCCGGTAAAGCCGTTTTTGGCGTAAAGAGAATCATCCCGGGGATTGAGCAACAGCTCTCTGGCCTGACGGGAGGCGGCAATGGCCGCCCGGTAGAAGTCGTTCATCTCCGGGACTTCAGCGCTGGATCCCGAACTTCTTCACCATCGCCTTGGCAGCCTCCCGGCCGTCACGGACCGCGGTGACCACCAGATCGGCCCCCCGGTGGCAGTCACCCCCGGCATAGACCCCGGCCTTGGTGGTCTCGTAGTGCTCGTCCACGACGATCCCGCCCCATTTGTCGGTCTCGATGCCGTTCTCCGCCAGGAAGGGATAGGTCACAGGGTCGAAGCCCAGGGCGAAGATCACCACATCGGCAGGAACGGTGAACTCGCTGCCCGGGATCTCCTCCACCCGCTGGCGTCCGCCGGCATCGGGCTCGCCCAGGCGGGTCTTGATCATCTCCACGCCGACCACCGCGCCGTTCTCGTCGCGGAGGATCTCTTTAGGCGAGCAGTAGAACTCGAACTCTACCCCCTCCTCTTTGGCGTTGATGTACTCTTTGCGGGAACCGGGCATGTTGTGGGCGTCACGACGATAGAGGCACTTGACGTCGGAGGCCTGCTCCCGCAGGGCGGTACGCACGCAGTCCATGGCGGTATCGCCTCCGCCGATGACGACCACCTTTTTGCCCTTGACCTCGATGTTGTGCTCCCGCGCCTCGCCGAAGAGCTTCTTCTGGATATCCACCAGGAACTCCATGGCCAGATAGCACCCCTGGGCATCCTCCCCGTTGATCCCGGGGCGTCGGCCTTTGGTAGCACCGGTGCCGATGAAGACCGCATCGAAGTTCTCCACCAGGCTGGCGAAGCTGACGTCCCGGCCCACTTCGGTGTTCTGATGGAAAACCGCGCCGGCCTTCTCCAGGAGTTTCACCCGGCGCTCGACCACCTTCTTGTCCAGCTTGAAGCCGGGGATCCCGTAGGTGAGCAGACCACCGGGACGGTTCTGCCGATCGAAGATCTCCACATCGACCCCCTCCCGCAGCAGGAAGGTCGCCGCGGAGAGCCCGGCGGGACCGGCCCCGACGATGGCGACTTTTTTGTCGCACTTCTGCTCGGAGAAACGGGGACGCAGCCCCCGTTTGAACCCCTCTTCGCTGATGAAGGTCTCGATGGAACCGATGGTGATGGCGCCGTAGCCGTCGTTGAGGGTACAGGAGCCTTCACAGAGGCGGTCGTGGGGGCAGATCCGTCCCATCACCTCCGGGAAGGGAGAGGATTCGTTGGAGAGGTTGAAGGCGAACTCCAGGTCCTCCTCCGCCGTCCGCTTGAGCCAGTGGGGGATGAAGTTGTGCAGGGGGCAGCCGTTGTGGCAGTAGGGATCGCCGCACTGGATACAGCGGTCGGCCTGCTCACCGGCCTTTTCGGGACGGAAGATCTCGTAGATCTCTTCGTAATCCTTGATCCGTACCACCACGTCACGCTTGGCGGCGTCGATCCGTTCCAGGTCAAAAAATCTCAGCATCTTATTCTCCCTCCTCGACGATCATCTTGAACGGCGCTTTCATATCCTTGGGACGCACCAGCCAGAAGTTGCGGATCTCGACCCGGAAGTTGTCCAGGATCTCCTTCGCCTTTTGGCTGCGGGTTTCGTTGTAGTAATCCTTGAGCAGCTTCTTGAGGTAGTAGCGTTCGATATCGGTATCTTCGGTATCGATCCGCAGCACTTCGATCAGCTCCCGGTTGATGTTCTCTACGAATTCATGCTCGATGTCGTAGACGAAGGCGGCCCCGCCGGTCATCCCGGCCCCGAAGTTGACCCCCGTGCGGCCCAGGATCACCACGACCCCGCCGGTCATGTATTCGCAGGGGTGATCCCCCGTCCCTTCGACGATGGCGATGGCGCCGGAGTTGCGCACCCCGAAGCGCTCGCCCACCTGGCCCGCTACGTAGAGCTTGCCGCCGGTAGCGCCGTAGAGGCAGGTGTTCCCCGCCAGGGAGAAAGCTTCGCCGCTCTTGTCGCCGGTGATGACGATCCGTCCGCCGTGCATCCCCTTGCCCACGTAGTCGTTGCCGGCACCGTGAACGTAGAGGGCGACTCCGTTGTTGAGGAAGGCCCCCAGGGACTGGCCGGTGGTTCCTTTGAGCCGCAGCTCGATGGTCTTGTCGGGCAGCCCCTTGTCACCGTAGTATTTGGCGATCTCTCCGGAGATCAGGGTGCCGAAGCTCCGGTTCAGGTTGGAGATCTCCTTTTCGAGCACGATGCTTTCGGAAGGATTCTTGATGGCGGGCATCACCTCCTCGAGGATCTGCTTTTCGTATTCGTTCTTGTCGAACGGCTCGTTGCTCGGCACCTGCCGGGTATCGGGCCCGTCGAGGCGCACCAGCAGGCTCTCCAGATCGAACTTTCTGGCCAGTTCGTCGTCGATCACTTTGAGCAGGTCGGTGCGGCCGATGATCTCGCCCAGGCTCCGATAACCCAGGGAGGCCAGGATCTCCCTCACATCCTCCGCCAGGAGGGTGAAGTAGTTGATGACCCGCTCGACACTTCCCTCGTAGTGCTCCCGGAGCTTCTTCTCCTGGGTGGCGATCCCCACGGTACAGCGGTTGAGATGGCAGATCCGCAGGATCTTGCACCCGATGACCGTCAGGGCCCCGGTCCCGAAGGCGTAGCTCTCGGCCCCGAAGATGGCCGCCTTGACCACGTCCATTCCGGTCTTGAGCCCTCCGTCGGTCTCCAGCTCGACGAAGCCCCGAAGGTTATTGGCCTTGAGAGCGTTGTGGGCCTCGATGAGCCCCAGCTCCCAGGGGTTTCCGGCGAACTTGATGGAGCCGATAGGCGCGGCCCCGGTTCCGCCGTCGGCCCCGGAGATGATGATCTTGTCGGCGTAGGCCTTGGCCACTCCCGCCGCGATGGTGCCGACCCCGGCGGTGGAGACCAGCTTGACGGCCACCTTGGCCTCGGGGTTGATCTGCTTGAGGTCGAAGATCAGCTGGGCCAGGTCCTCGATGGAGTAGATGTCGTGATGGGGCGGCGGCGAGATGAGGGTCACGCCGGGGGTGGTGTGGCGTAGTCTGGCCACCAGGGGGTTGACCTTGTGGCCGGGGAGCTGTCCCCCCTCACCGGGCTTGGCCCCCTGGGCCACTTTGATCTGGAGCTCTTCGGCACTGCGCAGGTAGGCCGGGGTCACCCCGAAGCGTCCCGAAGCGATCTGCTTGATCTTGGAGTTCTTGACGGTCCCGAAACGGGCCTCATCCTCCCCGCCCTCTCCCGAGTTGCTCCGGCCGCCGATGCGGTTCATCGCCTCAGCCAGGCACTCGTGGGCCTCGGGAGAGATGGACCCCAGGCTCATGGCCGCGGTGCAGAACCGTTTGAAGATCGCCTCGACGGGTTCCACCTCCTCCACGGGGATCGGCTCCCGGTCGCTGGCGAACTCGAAGAAGTCCCGGATGAACTTCCTGTCCCGGTTCTCGATGCGGTTCTTGAGGACGGCGTAGTCCTCTTTTTTGCCGCTCTGGGCCAGCTTGTGGATGGCGTGGACCGTGGCCGGGGCGAAGTCGTGGTATTCGGCTCCGTCGATATATTTGTAGAATCCCCCCACATTGAGGGGGAAGATCCGGTTGCCGGTCTCTTTGTCGAAGGCCTCGGCATGGAAGCGGCGGATACGCTCTTCGATATCGGCGTAGCCCAGCCCCCCCAGCAGGACGTTGGCTCGGGGGAAGCACTCCTCGGTGATCTCTTTGCCCAGGCCCAGGATGTCGAAGAGCATGGAATTGCGGTAGCTGGAGATGGTGGAGATCCCCATCTTGGACATGATCTTGAGCAGACCGGCGTTGATCGCTTTGCGGACCTTTTTGAGCACGGGGGCCAGATCCACCTCGGGATCCTTTCGCCGTTCGATCAGCGCGACGGTCTGGAAGAGCATGTAGGGGTGGATCGCCGCGGCGCCGAAGGCGATGAGCGCTGCGGCGGCATGGGAATCGTAAACCTCGCCCGTGACGCAGACGATGCTCACCAGATGACGGATCCCGGCATCGAGCAGTGCATGGTTGAGACGGCTGACCACCATCAGCATCGGCATCAGCATCACCTGCTCGTTGAGGGTATGGTCATCCAGGATGATGGTGCGGATCCCCTGTTCCCTCACCTCCCGGACGATCTGATCCACCAGTTCGTTGAGGCTGGCCCGGAGGTCCTGGCGGAAACCGGTGTAGTAGCGCTTGGCTTTGTAGCAGGGGTCGTACTTGGGATTCTCCTCGGTGCCGAACTCCTCCAGGATGATCAGCTTCTCGTAGCTGAGGATCGGCGAGACGGTCTTGAGGCGCTTGGCGTGCTCGGCATCTTCGTTGAGGATGTTGCGGATCTCGCCGAAGCCGGTATTGAGGCTCATGACCACCCGCTCCCGGATCGGGTCAATGGGGGGGTTGGTCACCTGGGCGAACTTCTGGCGGAAGAAGTCGGTGAAGTTGCGCTGCTTGTCGCTGAAGGCCGCCAGCGGGGTGTCGTCCCCCATGGAGGCGGTGGCCTCTTTGCCCTCTTTGACCATCGGTTCGATCACCTGCTCGATGGTCTCCAGGGTGATGTTGAAGTAGCGCTGCCGCGCCTCCATCACCTCGGCGGGCGGGGTCTCCACCCGGGAAAAGGGATTGTCCATGAACTCCTGGAGATAGACCATGTTGGCGTTGAGCCACTGGCTGTAGGGCTGGCGATGTTTGAGGTACTGGTTGATATCCTCGTTCTTGAGCACGATACCGTACTTGAGGTCGACCCCCATCATCTCTCCGGATTGCAGGCGTCCCCGCTCCACGATCTCCTCGTCGGGGATCTGAAGCACGCCGTACTCGGAGGCGATCAGAAGGCGGTTGTCTTTGGTGACGATATATTTGGAGGGGCGCAGACCGTTGCGGTCCAGGACACAGCCGATGTAGCGGCCGTCGCACATGCTCACCGCCGCCGGGCCGTCCCAAGGCTCGAAGACCGTGGAGGTGTACTCGTAGAAGGCCCGCAGATCGGCATCCATGTGGGGGGCGTTCTGCCAGGGGGCGGGGATGACGGCCCGGGCGGCTTTGAAGAAGTCCACTCCGTTGACCCGCAGGAACTCGAAGAAGTTGTCCAGGCTGGCCGAGTCGCTCATCTCCGACTGGATGATGGGCAGGAGCCGCTCCAGCTCTTCGGGGGTGAAGACATCGCTGACCAGGTGCTCGCTCTTGGCCTCGGCATTGAAACGGTTGGCGGTGACGGAGTTGATCTCCCCGTTGTGGGCGATCATCCGGAAAGGCTGGGCGAGACGCCACTGGGGCAGCGTGTTGGTGGAGAAGCGCTGATGGAAGAGGCAGTAGGCGATCTCGAAATCGGGGTCCTGCAGATCGGGATAGAACTCTTTGATATGGGTCGGCATCACCAGCCCTTTGTAGGAGACGACGCTGGAGGAGAAAGAGGCGATGTAGAAGTCCGGATCGCCGGCCAGGCGGTGTTCGATCTCTTTGCGTGAGAGGTAGATCAGGGCTTCGAAACGCCGGGTCCCGATGAGAGAGTTGGGGGCCACGAAGATCTGGGTGATGGTGGGCAGGGTCTCCAGCGCCTGCTCTCCCAGGGCGTTGGTATCCAGAGGGACCTCCCGCCGGAACACGATCCGCAGATCGTTCGCTTCGCAGATCTCGCCGACCGCCTCCAGGTCCTCGGGGCGACGGTGGAAGATCATGGCGACACCGTAGAGTTCGGGGAGGGTGACCCCTTGCGCTTTGGCCTCTTTGGCGAAGAACTTCCGGGGAATGGAGAGGAGCAGCCCGCTGCCGTCTCCGGTCTTGCCGTCGGCGGCGATGGCCCCCCGGTGCATCATCCGGGAGAGCGCCGTGACAGCATCGTCGAGATTTTTGTGAGAGGGGATATTGTCGATGGACGCCAGCAGACCGAAGCCGCAGTTGTCCTTGAAAGCGGTAAAGAGATCTCTCATAAGCCAACCTTAAAGAGTATTTTAGTAGGGTCCTGTGTTTCCCTAAAAGCCCTAGATTTTATCGAAAAGTGGATTACAGATAGCTTCGCTTTCGAATGGAGGATGGAGAATGGAGAATGGAGAATTAAAGGGTATCTTTTTAATAGTATATAACGATCATTCTCAATTCTCAATTCTCAATTCTCAATTCTTTCATGGAGAGCGGACCTCTCCATGAAAGGTTTCATCGTCTCCCTCCGCCCCGCCAAAAACGAGGATCTCATCGTCACCCTCCTGGAGGAGCAGGCCCTGCGGAGCTACTACCGCTTCTACGGGGCGAGGCACTCCATCCTGCAGCTGGGCTATCTCATCGACTACGAGAGCGAGGAGGAGAGCTGCTTCATGCCGAGATTGCGCCGGGTGAGCCATCTGGGGTTCCCCTGGCTCTATCGTCGCAACCGGCTGATGCTCTGGCAGCAGTTCATTCGCCTCTTCGAGCCCCACCTGCGGGATACGGAGCTTCTGGATCCCTTCTATTTCAACCTGCTGCTGGATGCGGCCAGGCGCTGGGAGAAGCAGAACCCCAAACGGGTCATCTGCGAGGCGGCCCACCGTCTGCTGCACTTCGAAGGACGCCTCCACAGCCTTGAGACCTGCTACATCTGCGAGCGCCCCCTGGAGGATGAGATCGCCCTGATGACCGCCCTGCTCCCGGCCCACCCCCAGTGTATCTACGGTCCCGCCCTCTCGAGAAAGAAGCTCGAAAGCTTTTTCGAGACCGGCAAGACCGCCTGGCTGGACGAGAGCGAAGTGGACTATCTCTACCGTCTCGTTCTCAAAGGATTGTAGTCGCTAGTCGCTAGTCAATAGTCGATAGTTTTTTAACACACTTCATTGGCGATAGATTCCCGGGATTTGTCAACTGCCGTTGACAAAAACTCAGCTTGGTCATACGCTCTATGATACGGACATCCAGATCTATTTTGTGCTCATCTTCCCTCCCCCGGGGACATACAGAAGTAACGCTCCTCTGTTACGCTTGCAGGCAGAAGGAGGTTGCCATGAATCGACTATCATTGATCCTGGGAGCGATCGTGTTGGGGATAGGCTTGGGCGGATGTGACAATACCGCTGCCGCCTCTTCCCCGACCGAATCGACAGACAAGACGGTGCTGCGGGGTGAGACCGCTCTCCCCTCGGATCTGATCTTCACCTGTGACAACGGGAAGGTTTACGAGATACGCAGTGAGTTCTACGGTGGCGGAAAAGCCCGCTTCAGCCTCAGCGTTCCCCAGGGGTCGGTCTGCCGCCTCTGGGTCTCGGACAGGACGCGGGGGACCCGTCCCGTGACCTTCAGTGACTACCGGGGCAACCTGGGCTCTCTGGTCTACCTGCGCTCCAACCAGGTGGACCTGGGGCTGATCCGCTTCGTCCGGAACGGCTCGATCCGGACCCCCATCGTCTCCATCGAAAACAACGATCTGCAGCTGATGGTGGCGGAAGGCGAAGAGGGGATCAACGAATCAGAAGGCTCGGAGCAGCATTTCGCTCTGCAGTAGCAACCATAAAACAACCGACGTGGGATAGTAATTCCACGCTACACAGATTTGCCCCCGATACCTATCCGGAAACGCGAATTTATTCGCGTCCCATGCTCCGAAACCAAGAGGCCTCAGAATCGAAATAACACTGCCTGACATCCAACCTTCCGGCAGTCCGCCGGGAATGAATTCCCGGTTCCTTTTCAGTGTGTCGCAAAGCGACACCCTGAAATTCCCGACTCCCAAATTCCTGATTTGTCTGAGCTCCTCCGGTGCTCAGACGAAACTCGGCGCGTCGTTGGCGAAGAGGATCAGATCCCCCGGTGCCGTCTCTTCCGCCAGCATCTGCTCCATCTCAGACTTTTTCTCCAGATGCCGCAGCTTCTCAGGAGAGACGATCCGTTTGAAGGTCGCGTAGTTGAGATCCCCCGTGACGATGATCCGGTCGAAGATCTCGTCGGCACGCCTCGCCACCTGCTCGTTGAGAGCCTCGTCCGCCTCCACCAGACCCGGGGTGATCAGCACTTTGCGCCCGGGCCAGGTGGCCGCCAGGTCGAAGGAGGCCATCATGCCGTCGATGTTTCCGTTGAAGCTGTCGTCCAGGATCACCTTGCCCCCGGCGTCGATCCGCTGGAGCCGGTGGGGAACCGGGGTTATACGCTCCAGACCGGCTCGGATCTGATCCGGGGTGAGTCCCAGAGCCCTGGCCACATGGATCGCCGCCGCCAGGTTGACAGCGTTGAAGGCTCCCAGGATCTTGGCGCAGTAGCGCTCCCCTTCGAGGGTAAAACAGGTCCCTTCCAGGGTCGCCTCCACCCCCTCGATCTCCGGACCGAAGAGATGGATCTTCTCCGTGGGCTGAATATGGGCGCTCTCGTGGACCCAGGCCTCTTTGAGCCTGGGGGAGCGGAGGATCTCCATCTTGGTATCCCGGATCCGTTCCAGGGTCTTGAAGTATTCGATATGGGCCGGGCCGATCCTGCCCACAACGGCATAGTGGGGCCGGACGAAACGGGTGATCTCCTCGATATCCCCCTCGCCCCTCGCCCCCATCTCCACGACATAGACCTCGGTTCTTTCGGGAAGCTCCTCGTTGACATCCTTCATGACACCCCCCAGGGTATTGACAGATCGGGGCGTGGCATAGACCCGATACTTCTCTCCCAGGATCGTCGCCAGGAAATTCTTGATGCTGGTTTTGCCGTAGCTGGCGGTCACCCCCACCACCGTGAGATTGGGCATCGACTCCAGACGGCTTTTCGCCCGGCGGTAGAAGGCACCGAAAAGCATCTTCTCGATGGCCGCCGAGACCAGCCAGGCCAGGAGAATGGGGATGAAGACGCTGTAGAGTCCGAAGATCAGAACCAGAAAAACCCCGAAAAGCGCCAGAGCGGCGAAGAAGCGCTTGACACGGCCGGTGAAGACCAGCTTCTTGTCGATCCCCCGCAGCCAGTAGACGAAGAGCGGCAGATAGAGCAGCACCACCACAAAACCGTAGCGTTGCCGGCTCACCGCCATAACAAAGTCGTAACTGACAAAGGGAAGCAGAAAATAGAGGTAGTTCCAGACCGGCTTGGTGTGGTGAAAGATCACCCGCTCCAGCCGGTAGCTGTACCACTGCAGCGTCGTGATGATGTAGTAGCCCAGCATCCCGAGCATCAGGAAGTAGGCCAGGAGGTTGACAAGGGTTAGCAGCATGGATGGCTCCGTTTTTTATCAGTGGGTAGTGGGTAGTGGGTAGTGGGTAGATTTTTGATTGAGAATTGTGAATTGAGAATTGAGAATTTTGTTAGGCGTTGTTTCGTAACGCTCTTACCAAAAAAGGTAAGAAAGTGAGAAGGTGAGAAGGTGGGTGGTAGTATAGGTTTTACAATACCTTCCCACCTTCTCACCAGCGCAAAGCGCGATCCCACCTTCTGACCTCTGTTCAAACGACAAAGAGGGGCGAAGCCCCGTTCAAACGACAAACGACGAAAACTCACTCCTCACTCCTCACTGAATCTCTTATCTGCTTCTCTGCACTCTTTTTCAATGGTCCCGGCGACGAAAGCGGCGTTTTCGGGGCGGAGGAAGAAGTAGTGGTCTCCCTCCATCGGATAGAATCGGGCGTCGGGAATCAGCTTGGCGATCCGTTCGCCGGTCCATGGCGGTGTCGCCGTATCTTCCCGGCCCCAGAAGAGAAGCGCCTTGCCGTGGACCCGGCGGAAGTTCTCCTCGAAATCCTCGTTGACGGTGGCCTTGAAGGTCTCGTACATTCCCGGGTTCATCCCTTTGGCATCTTCACTGACAAAGAGGCTTCTGAACCGCTGCACTCCCAGGGGCTTGAGGGCCTTGAAAAGCGCGATTTTGGCCCGAACCGAGAAGGGCTTGGGGACCAGGACTCCCGCCGAGGAGAGCAGCACCAGACAGTCGGGATCAAGCAGGGTAGCGACCTTGCCGCCGAAGGAGTGGCCGGCGATAACCCGGGGGGCGATGCCGATCTCCTGCAGGAAAGTTCGAACGATCGCCGCATAGTCGGCAGTGCACAGGAAACGTTCGTTGGGGCTCTGGCCGAAACCGGGAAGGTCCAGATAGAGCTGCCGCCATTCCGGGAGCGTCTTGCCGAAGGCCTGTCGCATCAGCTCCTTGTTGCTTCCCCAGCCGTGGAGAAAGAGGATCGTCGATTCCTTGGAGGGATGCAGCATCTCGTAGGAGAGCTCGTAGGGCTCTCCGCTGTATCGGATCGTTCGACTCGCCATGGCCCTACTGCGCCTTTTTGAGCTGCATGATCTTGTCGTAGCCGTAGATATCCGGGAAGAAGCGCACCCCGCCCCCCTGGGCCACGTAGGCGGTGAAGTAGCCCACATGGACCGGAATGGGATTGACCAGGTTGACGGTCTTGAGCTTCCAGGTGTCCAGATCGGCCCTCACACCCGCCCAATCCTTGCTCAGATAGCCGTGCTCCGCCAGGTACTGCAGCATCTCCATGGGGCGTGCCAGACGGATACAGCCGTGACTGTAGGCCCGGTAGCTCCGCTTGAAGAGCGACTTCATAGGAGTATCGTGCATGTAGACGGAGTTGCCGTTGGGGAACATGAACTTCACCCGCCCCAGAGCGTTGCCCTTGGCCGGCAGCTGCACCAGCTTGTAGGGGAGCTCCTTTTTCTTCCACTCGGGCCGGAGGTATTTGCGCCAGTTGACCCGTCTCGGATCCACGGGAGTGGAGTCGATATCGTAGCTCTTGAGCACCACCATCCGCTTCCGCTTCAGATAGTTGGGGTTCTTGAGCAGATGGGGGATCTCCTCGGCCCGGGCGATGTTGTCAGGAACGTTCCAGGTGGGGTTGAGGACCACATATTTCATCTCGGCGCTGAAGATCGGGGTCTGCCAGCTCTTCTGTCCCACCACCGTATCGATGACGAAAGCCAGACGGCCGTTCTCGAAAAAGCGGACCTTGAACTCGGGAACATTGACCAGGAAATAGGTCTTCCAGGCTTCGGGATCCGGTTTCATCAGTTTGGCCCGCTCCAGACTCAGACGCACTTTGCGCCGCTGATCCGGGCCGAGGCCGCCGCCGTGCCAGACGGAAAGGAGCCGTCCGAACTGAGGCGTCGGGGGAATATAGGGTTGGAGGATCTGTTCGATACTTTGGCCGTCGCGCAGTCCGGAGAGGATCGTGGAGGCAGAGGCATTCTGGAGGTAGGGGGTGAACTTGGTATGGATCTTTCGCTCTTCTCTGGCCTTCTGGGCCGCCTTGAACGCCGGCAGATCGATACAGCTGTTGGCCAGGTTCCGGGTATAGCCCACCAGCAGTCTGGAGAGGATTCGGGTATCCCGGGTCCGACGGTACTCTTCGTAAAGCGGTCTGAGCTCACAGAGCGAAGCGTAACGGTCCGAAGCGAGGATCCGTTCGAACTCCCGCTTCTGAGAACTGCTCCACCCCTGCGCATCCCCAAAATGGGGACCGCCGGTACACCCTGCCAGCCAGAGCGCCGCTCCGGCAATGATCAACCCGCTCCATCTTCGAACCATCGGCCTGTCTCACTTTCTAATATTTATTAATATTTTACGTGTTTGGTAAAAATTGTCTTTATTTTATCAGCTTTTGCTTCAGATCGCCCTCTACAGGTCATTTTGCCCTTTTAGACACCCGTCAGCGCTGCACGTATCTGGAAATAGGCGACGAAAAACTCGATGAAGATCCGCCAGGCCAGCTCCCCGGCCAGGAACATCACCAGAATCCCCAGGCGCCACTGCCAGGCGCTCCGCAGCCGCTCCCGGATCCGCCGAAAGGCCTCCCGTCGCAGGAGATAGAGAAAAAACAGCGGCATCCCCACCGCCCCCAGATAGTAGACACCCAGCAGAACCGAGGGGGTGACGAAGGTTCGGAAGGTCAGAAAATCAGCCAGGGTATGCATTGTTCTATCCTATCATAGATGCGTTGACGGCGTCGGCACAGACGGCGGCGGAGCTGAAGGCCCACTGGAAGTTGTATCCTCCCAGTTCTCCGGTCACATCCAGGACTTCCCCGACGAAATAGAGCCCCGGCATCCGCCGGCTCTCCATCGTCCGCGGGTCCACCTCCTCGGTGGAGACCCCGCCCCGGGTCACCTCCGCTTTGGAATAGCCGAAGGTCCCTGCCGGTGCGAAACGGTAGTCGTGGAGCCCCTCCAGCCGTTCCCACGCCGAAGCGTTCAGATGCCGGCAGGGGCCGTCGGAGATCTCCAGATGTTCCAGAAAGGCTTTGGCCGCCCGTCGGGGAAGCGGCAGGAGAGTACTGAGATGTTTCTTTTCACTTCGCAAAAGACCGAGATCCACCCCGGGAAGAAAATCGACGGAGATCTCCCCCCGCTCCCACCAGAGCGAGGCGTTGAGCACCGCCGGTCCGCTGATCCCCCGGTGGGCAAAGAGCAGCCGGTCCCGCCAGCGCCGTTCTCTCACCCGGATCTCCACCTCCGTCGCCACACCGCTGAGGCTTTTGAAAAAGCTCTGCGCCGGCTGAAGGGTCAGCCCCACCAGGGCCGGGGCAGGCCGAACGATCCGGTGGCCGGTGCCTTCCGCGATCTCCAGGCCGATGGCACTGGCCCCAAGCTTCGGAAAGCTGAGCCCGCCCGAGGCCACCGCCAGGCGGCGGGCCTGCAGAGACTCACCCCGCTCCGAAACCAGACGGAAGCCTCCTGCCTCCTGCCGAACTTCTCTCACCCGAAAAGCGTTGAGAAGTTCGACACCCGAAGCGGCTTCCCGCAATGCCCGGATCACCGCCGGGCTCCGGTCGACGCAGAAGTATTGCGCCCCCTTCTCCCGCCGGGTCTTCACCCCCCGCTGCCGGAACCACTCCAACAGCCACTGCTGATCGTAACGCTTCAACACCGGACGGATAAAGGAGGGATCACCCCGGTAACGCTCCATACCGATATGGGCATTGGTCAGGTTGCAGCGTCCACCGCCGCTGACGGCGATCTTGGCCCCCGGTTCCCGATTGCCCTCGATCAGCACCGCCGAGACCGACGGGTCCAGACGGGCGGCGAGCATCAATCCCGAGGCGCCGCCCCCCAGGATCGCCAGATCGTAGTACCTTCTCAAACCCGGCTCAGCTGTAGAGTCTCAGGATCTGGTCGTTGACGATACGTTTGGCCCGGCGGAGCGCTTCGACGCTCTCCCGGGTGAGCATCCCTTCCTTCGCCATGGGCGTGGCCAGGATGCGGTCGAGCTCCTGCAGAAGCTCCTGGATCTCCTCCACGGTTTGACGGGATCGTTGATGAAGTTTCTCTAGCGTATCGGCATCTTCGATGAAGAGGGCCCGGCGCAGGGTCGCATTCTTCTCATCCAGCAGCAGATGATACTTCCGGACGGTGCGCTGCAGCTCTTTGAGATGCTCTCTCACCTGAGCCATCTTCTCTTTGCACTCCTCCTTCTTCCGACAGTAGAAGCCCGCCTCCTGGGCGATTTCCTCGGCGATGCGCTGATTGCGGGAGGCCCGTAGCGCCACCAGGACCGCATAGACGATCCAGCCGACCAGCAGAGCCGAAACCAGGGCGATGGCCGCTCCCACGGCAGGGTTGGCCGCCTGGTCGATCAGGAGAGAGATCTTACCGGCGATGGCGGAGAAGAATCCCAGATCCGGGGTCCGATCCGGGATAGGAGAGACCCCGGCACGGGAAGCGCCGTAGAGATACCAGCCCAGCAGGGTCAGAAGCGCCGCCAGAACTCCCCAGCCGAAAGCGCTCCCTTTTCCGGAAGAGAGATCCTCGATTACCAGAGGCTCTTCGGCGGGATTCTCCAGCTCCACTTCGGCGACCACGGCACCGGCGGGGAGCTCCCCGACTTCCAGTTCCGTAAGGATCCGGCGGCTCTCCTCCACCACCGGCATCAGCGTCGAACGCTCATACTCTTCGAATTTCGCCAGGTCGTTGCGGATGTTGGCGATACACTCTTCGATCTCGGCATCGGCACTCTCCACCAGAGCCCGGGCCGCCTCCACCTGTTTCTGGGCCCGGGTATGTCGGTCGCCCTCCCCGGGCGGGACAACGATCTCACAGGCATCCGTCCCCGTTTCGGAGGCGGCTTCTTCCGGGGCCTCCGGGATGCGTTCCGGTGCCTGAGCCGCCGTGTCCTCCCCGACGCTTTCCGCTTCGGTCGCCGTCTCTGTCGCCTGCTCCGGGGCCTCTTCCGGCGTCTCCGCTCTCTCCTGTTCCTGCCGTACTTCCTTCTCTTCTGCCATGACTGCTCCTTTGAGATCGCTTGGGATCAATTGTAACAAAAAAAACTGAACCGCCTTCCGGTGCTTTTGGATATAATTTTCCAAAAAATATCCGGAGTAACATGTCACTCATTTTCTATCTCTTTCTTGCACTGGCCGCCCTATCGGTCCTGGTCTTTTTCCATGAACTGGGCCACTTCGCCGCCGCCCGGCTCATGGGGGTGACGGTGGAGCGCTTCAGTATCGGTTTCGGGCGGATCCTCAGCCGGTGGCACTGCTGCGGGACCGAATGGGCCTTCAGCGCGATCCCCCTGGGAGGCTATGTCAAGATGAAGGGGCAGGATGACAGCGATCCGACGCTGCGCAGCAGCGACCCCGACAGCTACAACGCCAAAAGACCCTGGCAGAGGATCATCATCCTTTTGGCCGGCCCACTGGCCAACTTCGTCGTCGCCTTTTTCCTCTACCTGATCATCGCCCTGCACGGTGCTCCGCTCATCGCCGCCCGGGACTACATCCCTCCGGTCGTCGGTCAGGTCGCCCCCGAAACGCCTGCCGCCAAAGCGGGGCTGAAACCCGGCGACCGGATCCTGGCTGTCGACGGTCACCCCATCCGCTACTGGTACCAGATCGGCGAAGCGATCCAGCAGGCTCCCGAGCCGATCCTCCTGAGCATTCAGCGCGACAGCCGTCAGCTGCTGCTGAAACTTCCCACCAAGGTGGTGGAGGCCGAAAACGAGTTCCGGCAGAAGATCCAGCGCCGCATCATCGGGATCTCTCCTGCAGTAAAACGGGATACCGTCATCCGTTTCTCCCCCTCCGAAGCCCTCTTCTACGCCTGGAACGAGACCAAAAAGGCTTCGCTGCTCATCGCCCGTGGGGTGGAGAAAATGAGTACCGGGGAGGTGGGCACGGAGAACGTGGGCGGCCCCATCACCATCTTCGACGTGATGATGAAGTTCGCCCGGGAAGGCTTCATCTATCTGCTCTTCATCACCGCCCTCATCTCCGTCAACCTCGGCGTCCTCAACCTGCTGCCCATCCCGGCCCTGGACGGCGGGCACATTATGTTCAATCTCTACGAGATGATCACCCGGCACGAACCCAGTGAGACGGCCTACTACCGGCTGACGCTCCTGGGGTGGTTCATCCTGGGGGGCATCATGTTCCTGGGACTCTACAACGATTTTCACCGACTATTGGGAGGCGCACATGGCTGAGAAGATTTTAAGCAGAGAGGTTCTGGCACGCAACCTGGATGCCGTGATC
>JALWZI010000179.1 GCA_027002755.1 Campylobacteraceae bacterium
GGGTAAGGATCTCCATGAGGCTCCGATCGGGATCGAAAGCGTCCGAAGGGTGGATCCGGTTACCCGCTTCGTCGATCCAGGGTTTTTCGCAGCGGTCGTCGTAAAAGTCGAAGCCTTCTCCCAGGAGGGTGGCGATGGCCCGGGTGGTCTTGCCGTAGCCGAAAAAAGAGAGCTTTTTCATGGGAGCAGGCTCCGAGTATTAGTCGATAGTTCGTAGAGGGTAGTGGGTAGATTTTTGATGGAGAATTGAGAATTGAGAATTGAGAATTTCGGGGCGTCACTTTGCGACGCGTATTTTTGGAGGCGGGGTTTCAGCCCCGCATGTAGGGTTAAAGCCCTGCTCCCAATGACCAACAACCAATAACCAATAACCGAACTCATCGTATCTTCAGCGTAATGAGTGCCAGGAGGTTGGCCAGGAAGGCGATCATCCAGAAGCGGACGATGATCTTGTTCTCCGCCCACTTTTTCATCTCGAAATGGTGGTGGATGGGAGCCATGAGAAAGACCCGTTTACGGCGGATCTTCCAGCTGCCCACCTGAAGAATCACCGAGACGGTCTCGATGACGAAGACGATGCCGATGAGGATCAGAAGGACCTCGCTCTTGCCCAGGATCGCCATGTAGGCAAGGAAGGCGCCGATGGAGAGGGAACCGGTGTCCCCCATGAAGACCTCGGCGGGATAGCAGTTGTACCAGAGAAAGCCCAGCAGCCCCCCGGCCAGGGCGGCGGCGACGATGGTGATCTCTCCGACCCCCGGGATGTAGGGGAGCAGCAGATATTTGGAGAAGATGGCATGACCGGTGAGGTAGACGATGACCCCCAGCGTACCCAGCCCGATGACCGTCGGGACTGTGGCCAGGCCGTCGAGCCCGTCGGTGAGGTTGACGGCGTTGGAGGTGGCGATGATCACCAGAACCCAGAAGAGGATGGCGAAATAGCCCATGTCAAAGAGCGGGGTTTTCACAAAGGGAATATAGAAGGTCGTGGGGAAATGTGCGGCGAAAAGCAGCAGAGCTCCGACCAGGAGTGAGACGGAAACAAGCAGCGCCATTTTCCCCCGGGCCGTCAACCCCTGGAGGTTATCACCGCTGAGGACCTTGCCCAGGTCGTCTTTGAGGCCTACGCCGGCGAAGCCCACCAGGGTCAGGAGGCCGCCGATGACGTACCAGTTGTCGAGTCGGGCGGTCAGCAGTGTGGCGACCACCGTGGCGCCGATGAAGATCGCCCCTCCCATCGTGGGAGTGTGCTGTTTCTCCTCGTGGGCCGGGACGTACTTGTTGATGGGTTGGTTGGCTTTGCGGGCTCTGGCCCAGGCGATATAGCGGGGCAGGAGAAAGAGCGTCAGACAAAAAGAGATGAAAAAGGCGATCCCAGCCCGTACCGAGATGTAATAGAAGAGATGGATCCCCAGCAGTTGATGCAGATAATAGACCATGGCGCTCTTTCTTGATTTATCGGTTAAGAAGTGATATTTTACTACAATATTATAAATTCTTGAGCGGAGAAAATGAGTGCAAAAGAAGCAGAGACAGAAGACATTATTGATCATCACCGACGGGATCGGCTACAAACCCGACAGTGCCGCCAACGCTTTCGAAGCGGCCGAGACCCCCACCTATGACCGGCTTTTCGCCGAAGTGCCCCACACCCTGATCTCCACCTACGGATTGAGCGTGGGGCTGCCCGAGGGTCAGATGGGTAATTCGGAGGTGGGCCACATGACCATCGGCAGTGGCCGGGTGCTCTATCAGGATCTGGTCAAAATCTCTCTGGCGCTGGAGGACGGCTCTCTGGCCGAGAATCCGGCTTTGAACGAGACGGTGGAAGCCAGCAATCAGATGCACATCATCGGACTCATGAGCGACGGTGGGGTCCACTCCCATCTGACCCATATCCTGGGCCTGGCCAAGATCCTCAAAGCCAAAGGGAAAAAGGTCTGGCTGCACCTGATCACCGACGGACGGGATGTCTCGCCCACCTCGGCTCCCGAGTATCTCAAAGAGGTGGAGAAGATTCTGGACGAGGATATCAGGATCGCAACGCTGGGGGGACGCTTCTACACGATGGATCGGGACAACCGCTGGGAGCGGGTGGAGAAGGGCTACCGGGCGATCGCCGAAGCGGAGCCCAAGACCGCCTATTCCCCGCTGGAGTATGTGCTCAAGAGCTACGAGGAGGGGGTGACCGACGAGTTCATTATCCCCACGGCCTTTGAAGGATACGAGGGGATGCAGGAGAGCGACGGGGTGATCATGGCGAACTTTCGCTCCGATCGTATGCGGGAGATCACGACGGCCCTGGGGGATCCTGATTTCGACAAATTTCCCCGCAAACCGCTGAAACTGCACATCGCCACTATGACCCAGTACGACGCCTCTTTTCCCTATCCGGTGCTCTTCCCCAAAGCGGCGCCCGAAAACACCCTGGCGGAGGTGATCAGTCGGGCGGGGCTGCGGCAGCTGCATACGGCCGAGACGGAGAAGTATGCCCATGTGACCTTCTTTTTCAATGGCGGAGTGGAGGAACCGGTGGAGGGGGAGAGCCGGGTGCTGATCCCCAGCCCCCAGGTCAAGACCTACGACCTGAAACCGGAGATGAGCGCTCCCGAAGTGGGCGAAGCGGTCCGCAAAGCGATGGACGAGTCGTACGATTTTATCGTCGTCAACTTCGCCAACGGTGATATGGTGGGCCACACCGGCAATTTCGACGCGGCGGTCAAGGCGGTGGAAGCGGTGGATGCCGAGCTGGGGAAGATCCTGGAGAAATCCGAAGAGCGGGGCTACAATATCGTCCTGACATCCGACCACGGCAACTGCGAAGAGATGCGTGACAGTGAAGGGAATATGCTCACCAACCACACGGTGGGGGATGTCTGGGCCTTCGTCAAAGCCCCGGGGGTGACGAAGCTCAGGGCCCACGGCGGGCTCAACAATATCGCGCCCACGGTTCTGGAGCTCATGGGGCTCGAGAAGCCGGCGGAGATGGATGAATCTCTGATCGAGGGATAAGATCAATAAAACTTTAAAAAGGAGTATGGATGCAGTTTAGCGGAAAGAATGTTCTGGTCACGGGTGCGAGTCGGGGTATCGGAGCACAGATCGCCAAAACCCTGGCGGATTACGGCCTGAAGGTCTGGATCAACTATCGCAGCGGCCAGGCCGAGGCGGAAGCGGTCAAAGGGGAGATCCTCGCCGCGGGTGGATCCGCCGAGACTATTGGTTTCGATGTCAGCGACGAGGCGGCGTTTGTCGAGGCGATCAAGCAGATCGTCGAGAGTGACGGGGAGCTGAGCTATCTGGTCAACAACGCCGGAATCACCAAGGACAAACTGGCGATGCGGATGAAGACCGAGGAGTTCATGGCGGTGATCGAAGCCAACCTCAAGTCGGCCTTCGTCGGCTGTCGGGAGGCGCTGAAGGTGATGGGCAAGAAGCGCTTCGGGGCGGTGGTCAATGTCGCCAGTATCGTGGGGGAGACCGGCAACGCCGGCCAGACCAACTATGCCGCCAGCAAAGGGGGGATGATCGCCATGACCAAGAGTTTCGCCCAGGAGGCGGCCCCACGGGGGATCCGCTACAATGTTGTCACCCCCGGTTTCATCGCCACGGAGATGACCGAGGTGCTCAAGCCGGAGATCAAAGAGGGCTTCATCGCCAAGATTCCTCTGGGGCGTTTCGGGGAGCCCAAAGAGGTGGCGGAGGCGATCGCCTTTCTGCTCAGTGACCACGCCTCCTATGTCACCGGCGAAACGTTGAAAGTCAACGGCGGAATGTTGATGTGATGGAAGATGGAGGATTGAGGATGGAAAATGGCGGTTGGCGTTGCATGGCAACGCTTTTTTCGATATTGAAATAGTTCCATGCCGCAGACGAACATTCCCAAAATCCTGTTACTCGAGGATGACCGTCTCTACAGCGAGACCCTCTGTGATTGGCTGGAGGAGGAGGGCTTCGAGGTGGAGGCGTGCTACGATCCCCATACGGCCTTCGAGGCCTGCTTTTCCCGCCGTTTCGCTCTCTATCTCTTCGATATCAATCTTCCGTTTCAGAACGGTCTGGAGACATTCCGCCAGCTGCGTCAGAGCGGGGATGAGACCCCGGTGATCTTTCTCACCTCCCGGGAGGACAAGGCGTCGCTGCTGGAGGGGTTCGAGATCGGGGCCGACGACTACCTGCGCAAACCGGTGGATCTGGAGGAGCTCTCCGCTCGCTTGACGGCCGCATTGCGTCGGAGGCATCGGGGAGGGGAGCCGAAAACCCTGGGTGCCTATACCATGGATCCTCGATCCCGGGATCTGCTGCTGGAGGGGAAACCTCTTCGGCTGGGTCGGAAAATCTACGATTTGTTGGAGCTGTTCCTGGAGCGTTCGGGCGAGACCGTCAGCCAGGAGGAGATCAAAGAGCGCCTCTGGCGTTATGACGAAGAGGCCAGCGAGGGGGCGATCCGCGTCTATGTCACCCGGCTCAAGAAACTTTTTCCTGAAGCGATTCAGAACGTCCGTGGAGTAGGGTATCGTTTCGACCTCTCCAAAATCGATCGGGTCTCGGAATGAAAAAGGAGCTGGGCTGGTCTCTGGTGATTTTCGGGGTGATCATTCTGGCCTTTTTCGGCATTCACTTTCTCTTTCTTGCGCAGGAGGGCTTTGACCGGCGCAACTATCTGACCGCCTTTTCGATCCTCTTCCCCGGGGTGATGATCGTGGGGTATATTTTTCTCTCCGGGCTGCTCGAGAGTCGTCACCGTCAGGAGGAGGAGCTGGAGCATCTGGTCCGTGAGGTGCTCCATGAGATCAATCTTCCCCTCTCCACCATCGAAGCCAACACAAGCATGATCCTCAAAAAGAGCGATGATGAAAGGCTGAAGAGACGGATCAAAAGGATCGAAGCGGCTTCGAAACGTCTGGCACGGCTCTATCGGGAGCTCTCCTACAATATCAAGCGCCAGATCG
>JALWZI010000180.1 GCA_027002755.1 Campylobacteraceae bacterium
GTGGGGAAGGGGTCAAAACCAAGATCGCCCTTCTGGGGGAAGAGGGGGTGGAGGTTTCTGAGGGGAGGGTGATCGCTTTCCGGGAGATTCTCTACCGCTTCGAGGATCAGCAGGTGACCAGATCGGCGGGGAGCTGATCCTCCTGGCCTGGGAAGATGCTTTCGACGTTGAGCTCGGGATGGATCAGCTCCCGAAGCTTCTTCTGGATCACCATCTTGGTGGTCATGACGCTCATGGAACAGCCGTTGCAGGTGCCGCCCAGTTCCACATAGGCGGTGCCGTTCTTGATCCCTTTGAATCCCATGGTTCCTTCGTGGGATTTGACATACTCCTCGATGGAGGGGAGAAAGTTTTTCACGGCGACACAGAGGTCTTCATCGCTGAAGGGCATCATTCGCATGGACTCCTTGCTCTCAGCCGAATAGCTGAGAAAATTTGTCAGAATATAGCCAAAGATGTTTAAACCCAGATTATACAGTAGAATTTGCGTCAGATGTGTCGATGCTCGATTGGCATGTGTGTCCGACCAAAACATAGGCGCACTTGAAAAGTGCGTCGAGGCTTTGGGTGGATCACTCATGTCACCGATGGTCGATACAGATGATGTGAATTCGAATGTATATTCTGGGTAAAGGAAGCTAAAAATTGCGCTGTCTCAGTTGCCGGAAGTGGAGTCCGTATGTCATCTGTCGATCCTGCCACGAACAGCTGTTGGTCCCGACGGTCTCCACGCGAAAAGTGGGGAGCCTGGATGTGGTGAGTCTCTTTCGCTATCGCAATATCGAACCCTTTCTGCTGAGCAAGTATACGCCGGCGGGCTATCGGCTCTACCGCTATTTCGGCCGTCGGCACATCGCTCCGTTTCTGGAAGCGTTCGCCGAAGGGCTGGATGCCCCCGCCCGGATCATCGCCGTGGATGAACAACCCGTGGGCGGATACTCCCATACGGCCCTTCTGGCCCGTTACGGTGCCGTACCGGGATTGAGGCCGCTGCACGGAGTGCTCCGTGCCCAAAACCGGGTCCGTTATGCGGGACGTTCCCTGCGATTCCGCCTGGAGAATCCCCGGGATTTCCGCTACAGCGGTCCTTCGGGTATCGATGCGGTTCTGCTGGATGATATCGTCACGACCGGTGCCACTTTGGCCGAAGCCCACCGGCTGCTCAGGGACAACGGGGTGAATGTTCTCTTCGCCCTGACCCTTGCCGATGCCCGATAGATGGGCTACTTGATATTCCTCTTCGTTTTTTTCATCCGGAAACAACCTTCTCCGGGCGTCACTTCCATCCTAAGATGACCTTGCAAGTTACTGGAATGGAGATTCAGAATGAAGAGAGGATCCATGAGTGGAGAAAATCCTCCACGGACGACCGTCGGGCTCTGGGAACAGACGGTCCGTCAGCGAGCCGAACTCTATCGGATGTTCTGCCGTGGGGAGATCGGGAAAAAAGAGTATCTCCGACGGATCAGACCTCTGGATCGTCTGATCGACCGTCTGGAGATGGAGTTGATGCCGAAGCGGGCTTTTTGGGAAAAAGAAGACGCATGGCCCCCTCGCAGGCCATGACCTGGTGGAGAGTATTGCGGTAGGCCTTGTACCGGTGTCCGTCGATCTGACGGATGTGGCGGGGCTGCAGATTCATCCGTTCGGCGACGCGATGTAGGTCTTCCAGCGGCGTGTAGATCCCCACTTCGCGTATCGTCTCCTGATGGGCGATGAGGTAGGCGTAGAGACGGACCATGAGCATGGAGGTCACCCGCGAATCGAAAGAGAAGTGGGCGATGAGATTGATCCCGGCCTCTTCGTCGGCATGGGCCAGGTCTTCCAGTGTCAGATCGTTTTTCTGCCGACGGAACTCCATCAGATCCAGGTAGCTTTCCCACTTCAGGCGCTGGGCGAAGAGGAGCCCGAGAAAAGTACGTTTGTAGAGAACGACATAGAAGAAAGAGTCCGGATGGAGTGACCAGGTTTCGAACTGCTCCAGACTGATGCGGCTGAAAGGAGGATTGATGTGGGTATGGAGATTGAGATGGACCTCCAGAAGCTCCTCTCTCCGGTCGAAATGGCGCAGAGGGATTATCCGGAAGTCATCCACTTTCAACAGATCCATGGAGAGATCCACCACCAGTTCCCGGGGTGGACGGGCCAGGATGTAGTCCATCCCTTTGCGGCAGATGGAGCGTTCGATATATTCGGGGTCTTTGCCTCTCCAGCAGGGGAGGGGCAGCTTGCCCAGCGTCTGAAAATAGGCCAGGATCTTCGCTTTGCGGCGGTACCCCGGGTGGAGGATCCCCCGTTCCCATTTGCTCAATACCGAGGCATCGACCCCACTGAACTCCTCCTCCGAGTGGAGGAAGAGTTCCCGTGCCAGCTCCTCCTGGGTCAAGCCGAAGCTCTCCCGGCACTTTTTCAGATAACGGGCGAATTCCATGATCTTCGCATCTCCCTTTCTTCTCCGCTGTGGTAAAATAAATAGATTGAATTATCTGCCTAATCTTAACACAAGGGTCCGGATGTGAGAGAAAAAAGGGTGAGGATCAAAAACAGGATCCCTCCCATGATCGATCGGGTGATGCTCAGATACGGTGCCGCCGTCTGCCTTGTGATGCTGTCGGGAATCGTCTGGGCGGATCAGACGATCTCAAATGCAAGGACGACCCCGGTAACGACCACAGGCAATGAAAACGTTTATGTCACCGATACCGGTTCGATCACGATCGCTCCATCCGGCGGTTTGAGTTATGCCATTTTACTTTACCATCATGATCTCCTGTCTGGATATCGCATCCAAAACGATGGAATAATCACTACAGAGATCAATAATACATCCGGGAACTATGCTTCCTCGACTGCCTTGAAGTTACATGCTACTTCTCATGGAACGATTGTCAACAATAATCTGATCGTTTCCAAAGCGGCTGATCATCACCATATGGCTTATCCGATCTATCTCTCTACCAATGCGGTCGATGGACTTCTTCAAAACAATGGGACTGTTCGTGCTGTAATTGGTCAAAACGGGTGGGGAGTCGGATTGCATGTACGTAATAACTACGGAAGGATCTTCAATGCCTCCAGTGCAAATCTACTTTTGGAAGGGCAGGGAGGAAGTGAATTATATGGATTTGCCACTATTCGAAACTATGCAGGTGCCACCCTTCTCAATCAAGGGAATATCCGTAGCGATAGTGAAGGAGTAGGGGGTGGAGGGGTCGGACTCTACGCTCAATACAACTATGGTGACGTGATCAACGAGGGGAGCGTGGAAATCTCTGGGAACGGAACGAACCAAGAACTTTACGGAATCGGAGTCAATCACAACTATGCCACGATCCGAAACCGCGGAAGGATCCTCCTCCAGAGCCCGGCGGCAGGAAATGAGGTATGGGCCTTCCATACCGATGACGGCAACGGAACCGTCATCAACGATACCGGCGCCCAGGCCTATGGGGATATTCACACTGCGGGACAGCATTTCGAGAATCGGGGAGCGCTCTACCTCTTCAGCAAAAATGCCTCCCTCACCGACTACTACCATGGCTTCAGCGGTTCGATCCTGGGGATCAATGTGGCACTTGACAATGCCTATCATCCGCTCTATTCCACATTGCAGACCAAAGGGACGATCCTGGAGAGCGGTACCGAGATCCATGTCAATGTAGAGACTCCCGCGGCCGATCAACACTATCTGCTGGGGCAGCGGCTCGACGGAGTGATCCATACCGACAACAACCTCACGGTCCTTGGCACGCCGATCGTCACCGACAACTCGGCATTGCTGGGATGGCGACCCGAATACGACGCTACCGATCTGGACCTGGTGCCCTACCAGGCGGTGAATTTTGACGAGGCGGTCCGTAGGGGAAAATGCACCCAGGGTGATCGTGGGGTCGCCCAGGCGCTGGATCGTTACTCTTATGGGCGTAACGGCGATCTGGACGCTTTCGTCGATTCCCTTTACGCGCTATCGAAATTATCTCAGGTTGCGGAGGAGATGCACTCTGCCATTCCCTACGCTTCGCTGCAGAGTGTGGCGACCAATCGGGAGATCAGTCGGCGGCTGATGAGCCGGCTGAGATCGCGGACGCCCGATGAGGTCTCCGGGGATCTCAACCAGAGCCGGTCACTGTGGCTTGAGCTGTTCGGTGGACGGCTTCGCCAGGAGTGCGGCAACGGCTATCGGGGATATGACGCTGATTTTTCCGGGGTCATGATCGGGGGGGATCGCCAGGTGGGATCCGATCACCGCCTGGGCCTGGCCCTCATACTGGGAGGAGGGGGGCTGCAGACCCGGGGGCTTCCGCAGAATGTCGATTTCGACCGTTACGACCTGATGATCTACGGTCTCTATCTGCCGGGAGCAGGCTGGCGTCTGCACTATCAGGGAGGTCTGGGCTATGTGCGCAGCCGTGAGGACCGGAGACTGCTCTATCTCGATCGACACGCCTCAGCCCGTCATCATGAGTGGACCGGCTATATGTCGGCGGAGCTTTCCAGGGTCTTCTATCGGAAGGGAGGACTGGAGTTGGAGAGTGGTGCGACGGTGAGCTTCCTCTACGGAGATCTGCACCGGTTCGCCGAAGGGGGAGCCGGTGGTCTGGATGTCACCGTCGCAGGTTTTTCCGATCGGGCACTGCTTGTGGGCTGGCGGGGCGGGCTACGCTACACGCTGCCCGGGGACCTGAAACTGGAGGCGGAAGTCGGCATCGACTACGACCTGCTCCATCGACCCCTGCGTACCGAGGGGAGTTTCCGGGGCTTTCCTTCGGCGCACTTTCCGCTGGAACTGGACTACGGCAGTGCCTGGGGCTATCGGATGAATCTCTCACTCAGCAAACGGGTGGCTCACAATGCGGAGCTGACACTCAAGATGGGATATTCGGGCCGGGAAAGGGGCTATCGGGACTACGATTTCACCGCCGGGGTGCGTTGGAGATTCTGATCCCATGA
>JALWZI010000181.1 GCA_027002755.1 Campylobacteraceae bacterium
CCCCCACCGGCCGTAAAGCCCTGCACCTCACCCCCCAGATCATGGCCGAGGGACGGCGGATCGGGATGGAGAAGGTGATCGCTCATCGGGACGAGCTCAAAGAGCTGGTGGTGAAAGCACTGCAGAAACAACAGGCCTCCCAAAAGTAAACGCGACCATTCCCACTATCCACCCATCCTGTACCCGCTTCGGCGGTGTGCATCCCTTCACACGTTTCCCCGTCGCAAAGGTGCTATAATATCTCCCAAAAATTCCATCGGGGATCCCCGGCCGGAGAGCCGAAGGAGTGCCCGGTGATACCATAATTCTGTACAAAAGAGAGAATCATGCAGCTTTTTGACGATGACGATTTCATGATGACCACCCCCAGAGAGAACTTCTTCCAGATCCTCCATACCGCCAACCGCAATATCGTGGATCTGGAGATCGAGCGCCTGATCGAGCGGCTGGCCGTAGCGGAGAAGATGCTGGAGGATCAGGGACTGGAAGAGGCCTACGAACGCAACGTCCAGTCGATGGCGGCCACGGAGCCTGAAGAGTTCGAGAACCGTAAAAACTCCCTCTTCATCGAGACGGTGGGCAACATCGTCACCCAGTGCGAATAGGACGATCCGGTGCTTGAGGCAGTTGAACGCCGGATCGGACAGTATATCGCCGAACTGGAGGATCGCGACGCGCAGGAGCTCTATCGTCGTTTACCCGCCGGCAAGCGCCTGCGGGCCCGGCTGATCCTCACCATCGCCGGGAGCGGCCCCGCGGCGGTGAAGACCGCGGCGGTGGTGGAGATGATCCACGCCGCGAGCCTGCTCCACGACGATGTGATCGACGATGCCGATCTGCGCCGCGGGCGTCCCTCTCTCAATGCCCTCTACGGCAGCAAGACCTCCATCATGTTCGGGGATGTCCTCTACGCCAAAGCCTTCCATGAGCTGGTGGATATCGACCGGCAGGTGGCTAGGGTCCTCTCCCATGCCGTCATCGAACTGAGCCTGGGGGAGCGGCAGGATGTACTGCTCTCGGAGCAGTTCAATCCCGACCGTGACGCCTACCTCAAGATGATCTACCAGAAGACGGCCTCCCTTATCGAAGCTTCGGCGGAGGCGGCGGCGATCCTGGCCGGGAAGAACCGGGAGGCCTACCGCACCTACGGGCGCAATCTGGGGATCGCCTTTCAGATGATCGACGATCTGCTGGATATCACCCAGAGTGCCGAGGCCCTGGGCAAACCGGCGATGCACGATTTCGAGGAGGGGAAGACCACACTGCCCTACATCTACCTCTACGAAGCCCTCTCAGAGCCTGATCGCCGTCGGCTTCTGGCCCTGCATCGGCGTCCGGTCACTCCTGAAAGTGCGGCATGGATTCGGGAGAAGATGGAGGCGGCCGGAGCCCTGGAGCGCTCCAAGGCGGAAGCACGGGGGCTGATCGAAGAGGCGATCGCTCTGATGCGTCGCGAGGGAGAACCGGAGCTCGAAGCGATGGCCCGCAAGATGATCGAAAGGAACTACTGAGCATGCACTACCAGGTGGTGAGTTTCAACTACAGACACTGCGATCTGCAGCAGCGGGAACAGCTGGCCTTCAGGGACGAAGAGGAGATCCGGGAGTTTCTCCGGACCCTGGAAGCCTTCGATTTTCTGCTGGAGGCCTTTGTGATCAATACCTGCAACCGGATCGAGATCGTCACCGCCAGCCGGGACAACTTCGCGACCTTCCATGCGGTGCTGGGACTCCTGAGCCGGACACGGGGGATCAATTTCTACGAACTGGAAAAGAGCGCCAGGCGATTCGAGGACAAAGAGGCGGTTTCCCATCTCTTCAGCGTGGTCAGCTCCCTGGACTCTCTGGTGATCGGTGAGGCCCAGATCACGGGACAGGTCAAGCAGGGTTTCAAACTCTCCTACGAAAACGGCACCGCCGGGCGGGAGCTCAACCGGGTGGTCAGCTATGCCGTCAAATGCGCTGCGGAGGTGCGCAATGCCACCAATATCTCCGAAAACCCCGTCTCCATCGCCTCCGTGGCCGTGGCTCAGGCCCAGGAGCTGATGAACGGCTCCCTGGCGGGAATGACGGGGATCGTGGTCGGTACCGGCGAGATGGGGCGCCTGGCGGCCAAGCACCTGCTTCGTGCCGGGGCGGACGTGCTGCTGGTCTCGCGGACCCGGGAGCGGGCCGAGACCCTGGCCGAGGAGCTGGGAGAGAATGTCCGGGTCGGGAGCCTGGAGCGCCTGCCCATCTATCTCAACCGTTACCGTCTCCTCTTTACCGCCACCGCCTCCCCTGAGCCGATCATCACCCCCGAGATGATCGAAGAGAAGGAGCTGGATCGCCTCTGGTTCGATATGGCGATCCCGCGGGACATCGCGGAGATGCCCGAGTGCGACGTGCGGATTTTCCGGATCGATGATCTCCAGGCGATCTCCAAGAACAATCACGCCCTGCGTCAGGAACAGGCCCTTCGGGCCGGGGAGATCGTTGAGCGCTACGTGGAGGAGTTCTACCGCTGGCTCCAGGCCCTCTCCGTCGAGCCGGTGATCAAGCAGATGCGGCTGGAGATCCGCGAGATCGTGGAGGAGGAGGTGCAGCGGGCTCTGCGCAAAGGCTATATTCCCGAGGAGTCGGCGTCCAACGTCCGCTACCTGGTGGCCCAGGCCTTTGACAAATATCTGCACCGCCCCACGAAAAATCTCCGCCTCGCTTCCAAAGAGAGCGACGGCAGTCGGGCCATCGACGCGATCAAGAAGATCTTCGAGATCGACACCAGTGATGTGGACCCCAGAACCTACAAAACCCAGACAAAGGACACCCAATCATGAGATTCTCCAAAATGCTGATCCCCACGGCCAAGGAGGCGCCCAGCGACGCGGTGCTCCCCAGCCATATCTATCTGCTGCGGGCCGGGTTCATCCAGAGTGTCGGCGCGGGACTCTACAACTTCCTCCCCCTGGGGAAACGGAGTCTGGACCGGGTCCGGCAGGTGGTCAAAGAGGAGCTCGATGCCGCCGGATGCCTGGAAGTGGATCTGGCCTTCGTCACTCCGGCCGAACTCTGGCGGGAGAGCGGGCGTTTCGAGAAGTACGGCAAGGAGCTGCTGCGCTTCACCGACCGGAAAGAGAACGAGTTCGTCCTGGGGCCCACCCACGAGGAGATGATGGTCAACCTGGTGCGCCAGAGCGTCAAGAGCTACAAACAGCTGCCCCTGCACCTCTATCAGATCAAGACCAAGTTCCGTGACGAGATCCGCCCCCGTTTCGGTCTGATGCGGGGCCGGGAGTTCCTGATGGAGGATGGCTACAGCTTCCACAAGGACGAGGAGGATATGAAGCGGGAGTTCGACCATATGGAGGCGACCTACAGCCGGATCTTCACCCGGCTGGGGCTCGATTTCCGGGTAGTCGAAGCCGACAGCGGCGCCATCGGTGGCAGCGGCTCCAAGGAGTTCATGGTCCTGGCCGACAGCGGTGAAGACACGATCGTCGTCTGCGAAGGGTGCGACTACGGCGCCAATATCGAAGCGGCGGTCCGGGCTCCCAAAGCGGCCCCGGAGTATGAGGAGGGGGAGGCCCCGGAGATGAGCGAAGGGGAGTTCCACACTCCCGGGGTGACCACCATCGACGCCCTGGCGGAGTTCTTCCATCTCGATCCTCACCATCTGATCAAAGCGGTGGCGAAAAAGGCGCTCTATGACGAGGGGAAAGAGGCGATCGTCCTCTTCTTCATCCGGGGTAATGACGAGCTGGAAGAGACCAAAGCCTGCAACGCCGTGGGAGCCAACGAACTGATCGACGTGAGCGAAGAGGAGCTCCGGGCCGCCGGACTGACGCCGGGGTATATGGGCTTCGAGAACCTGCCCGAGGGAATAAGCTATCGCATCGACAAAGAGCTCAGAGGCGAATCCAATCTCGTCATGGGGGCCAACCGGGAAGAGTATCACCGTATCGGCGTGACGGTTCCCGAGTTCGGCGAGAATTTCGCCGATCTGGTTGCGGTGCAGGAGGGGGACCGCTGTGCCCGATGCGGCGGCCGGCTCCACTATACCAAGGGGATCGAAGTGGGACATATCTTCCAGCTGGGGACCCGCTACAGCGAACCGCTGGGGGCTACTTTCCTGGACGAAAACGGCAAGAGCCGCCCCTTCGTCATGGGGACCTACGGGATCGGGGTCTCCCGGCTCCTGGCCGCGATCATTGAGCAGCACCACGACGACCGGGGATGCATCTGGACCCGGGAGAGCGCTCCGTTCGATCTGGAGATCATCGTCTCCAACATCGCCAACGACGAGGAGAGGGAAGCGGCGGAAGCTCTCTACAGGACGCTGAGTTCCAAAGGAGTGGAGGTATTGCTGGACGACCGCAAGGAGCGCTTCGGCTTCAAGATGAAGGATTTCGAGCTCATCGGCATTCCCCTGGGGATCGTCGTGGGCAAGAAGCTGGCGGAGGGGCAGGTAGAGCTGATCGTCCGGGACGGCCTGGAGCGTATCGATGTCGCGGTAGAGGCTGTGGCGGACGAGGTCCTCAAACGGGTCTGAGATGATCTTCCTGGTCCTGCTCTTCTTCGCCGAACTCTTTGTCTCCCTGAAAGTGGGGATAGTGATCGGCTTCGGGTGGAGCGTGGTCTGGATCCTTTCGACCATGGTCGTCGGCGGGCTGCTGCTGCGCCTGTCGCCCTATGCCCTCTGGAACAACTTCCAGACCTTCAACTTCGGCCGTTTCGATATCCGGGATGTCCACAACGCCTCCATGGCCTATCTGCTGGGAGCGATCCTCTTGATCATCCCCGGAGTGCTGACCGACCTGATCGGGATCGGCCTGCTGCTCTACACACTCTATTTACATTTGTTGGCTACAATCCGACCGACACCCAAAGCAACTCACGACCCATTCAATGAAGGAGACAATGATGTCATCGATGTGGAAATTATCGACGAGCCTGATC
>JALWZI010000182.1 GCA_027002755.1 Campylobacteraceae bacterium
TTGGCGGAGATCTCATAATCACTGTACCCCTGACGGCGCTTGTAGTCGTAGTAGATATCGATCATCGCCTTGTCCAGATAGCGGTCTTCGAAGACCACCTTTTCGGAAAAGTAGAATTCGCCTCCCTCGTTGAGCCCTTCATGGATCCTCTTCACCAGCTCCGGGCGGTCCATAGGCCGGATGAACTGCAGGGTGTAGTTGGCCACCACCACATCCTCTCCCCGGATGGGAAAACTCCGCAGATCCCCCTCGATCAGCTCGATGTTTTCGGCACCGAAAGCCGCGCATTTTTTTCTCGCCCGGTCGATCATGGCCGGTGAGTTGTCGATCCCCCGCAGAGTCAGAGGGTATTCGGCGGCATTGTGGAGCGCCAGAAGCAGCCGGGCCGTGGAAGTTCCCAGGTCGAGGATACGCAGCCCCTCTCTGTCCCGGGCCAGGATCAGCCGGACGATCAGGTCCATCACCTCCTCGTAGTAGGGGACAGAACGGTTGAGCATATCGTCGAAGACAGCCGCTACCGTCTCGTCGAACTCGAACTTCTTTCCGGGCGGTTCCCGGAATACCCGATCCTTTCCGCTCATCGTTTACCTCTTTTTCGCTTCTTCTTCTCTCCACTGAGATAGGGAACGCGTGCACTGGGAGTCTTGCGACTGGTCCCCTCCAGATGGACATCCTGGTCATCGAAAAAGATATCCGCACCGAAGGCCTCCACCACCCGCCGCTTCTCCACGCCGCCCAGGAAAAAAGCTTCATCCACCCGCACATCCCAGGCATCGAAGGTCCGGATCACCCGCTCGAAGGTGGAGAAGTTCCGGGCAGTGATCAGCGCTGTGGTGATAGGAGCCTTCTCCATGGGAAAACGTTCCTGGATCCGGGAGATCACTTTGAGGAGTTTGGCGAAGGGGCCTTCAGGCAGCGGCTTTTTGGCGTTACGGCGTTCATGCTCCAGAAAGGCCTCCAGCCCCTGCTCTTTGTAGATCCGTTCCGAGGCGTCCGAGAAGAGCACGGCATCTCCGTCAAAGGCAATCCGAACCTCTTTGCCCTTTCGCTTGCGGTATTTTTTGGGGATGATACGGGCGGCGGCCACCCCGGCATCGGTCGCCTCCTGCACGTCCTCCTCGTGGGCCGAGAGGAAGAGATCCACGTCAAAGGCTTTGAGATAGCGGCTGATGGGCCGCCCCGCCGTCCATCCCGCCCGCTCGATGGCCAGACCGTAGTGTTCGATGGATTGACGGATCCGCAGGCCGGTAGCGGCATTGTTCCGGGAGAGGATGATCACTTCGATGATCGGTTCGTCGAAATGACGGTTGATCCGCAGCAGGTTTTTGACGAAACCGAAAGCGGCCCCTCGACCTAGAATCCGATTTTCATGGCCGATCTGGTGGCGGTAGTACTCTTCGATCCCCTTCTTTTCGAAAAGGCGGTTCTCCTCCTCCAGATCGAAAAGCGCCCGGGAGGAGATGGCAACGACGAGTTTCTCTTTCAGATCATAGGCCATGGGTCAGACTTTTTTGTTTCGATTTTAACATAAGAGTTCAGGCAGGCAGCGTATAGACCAGAAACTCCTTGTCAGGCTCTTCCGCATAGAGCATCACAGGGGCACGGTGCAGGATCTCGGCATCCAGCAGTTCAGCGATCCTTTCAGGGCTGTGGCAGTACTGCCGGATGCGTTGGGAGGATTTGCGCCAGCACTCGCCTTCCCTTTCGAAAAGGGTGAAATCCGCTTCGTAAAGGCCCGATTCGAAGTCACTCTCGATCACAACGAAACGGATGGCATCCTCCGCCGTAAAGGCTCCCACCGCCACCTCTTCGAAGCCGTAGAGGGTATTGAGGTCGCAGAGCAAAACACCGCCGGGATTGAGCCGTTCTTTTAGGCAGTTCAAAAAGGCGGGGAGCTCTTCGGGAGCAAGATAGTTGAGCATATCGAAGACACAGGTGATGACGTCATAACGCTCCGTCACGTCGCAGAGATCGATACAACGGGCAGCGACCCCCTGCTCCCGGGCCCGGCGTACCATCTCGGGGCTCAGGTCGATCCCCTCGAAACGCACTTCGGGAAAAGCACCCTGCAGCTGAGCGATGAAATCTCCGCTGCCACACCCCACATCCAGGAGCGAACGAAAATCGATCTCCTGCAAGGCCAGCAGATAGTGGGCATAGAGCCGTGGCGCCGCCTCTTTGACCCCCATAAGGTCCTCCACTTTGGCGTAGAGATCAAGTGCGGAAGGAGTGTTGGACATTTTTTTCCTTTGGAAAAAGGTGGGGTGTGGGATCGCGCTACGCGCTGGTGGGAGGGTGAGAAGGTAGAAAACGTTCTTTTTACGCACCTTCCCACCAGGTACGAAATGCCGATCTCACCAGCCGCAAAGCGGCGATCCCACCTCCTCACCCCACAAAGTGAGCGAAGCGAACCTACTGCAAACTGCCGACTGCCGACTGCCGACTAGTTTCTATCGACGACTGCCTTGATCTTGCCGTAGAGATCGAGAATCTCTTCCTTTTTGGCGTAGAAGCTGTTTTTGTTGGCGATGAGATGGGCGGAGGAGTCCATGATCTCTTCGGCGACCTTGAGGCCGTTCTCCCGCATCGTCGTTCCCGTCTCCACGATATCCACGATGGCGTCGGCCAGCCCCACCAGCGGAGCCAGTTCGATGGAACCGTAGAGTTTGATCACCTCGACTCCCACCGCTTTGGAGGCGAAGTAGTTCTTGGCGATGTTGACCATCTTGGTGGCCACTTTGATATCGGGACGGCTCCAGTCCAGTTCGTCTTCGTTGCGGATCCCGATGGCCACCTTGCAGCAGCCAAGCTTCATATCGAGCAGATCCACGATATCGAGCTCCTTTTCGGTGATCACATCGAGCCCTACGACCCCCAGATCCGCCGCCCCGTGCTCCACGTAGGTGGGGACATCCTGGTTGCGGACGTTGAGAAAGCGAAACGCTCCGATATCGAGGATGAGCTTTCGGCTCTCGAACTCGAACCCCTCGCCGAAAAGCTCCGAAAAGATCGCCAGGGTCTCTTCGGCGATACGCCCTTTGGGGAGTGCGATGGTCAGCATGATCGCTCCTTGCGGGAGCGAGGAATGAGGAATGAGGAATGAGGAATGAGGGATTTTTGAGCGTTGCTTTGCAACGCGATTGATTGGAGGCGGGAATTCATTCCCGCATTTTGCAGGGCCAAAGCTCTGCCACACATGACCGATGACCAATAACCAATGGCTCCATTCAAGATGTTATTCATTCCTAGTTCCTAATTCCTAATTTGAACGCAACGCGTTCAGCATCCCCTCGAAGACCATCGCTTCATCATATACCGCGTCGTCGAACCACGAGGCGACGATCCGGCCGTCACCGCCGGTGACATAGAGAGGCAGATTTTCACGTTGACGACATATTTCGTGATAGATGGGTGCAATAATACCATAGCTCAGCTGCTCCGGGGTCCCTTTGGGCAGCTTGTCGGTCGCGATCCCCCAGTCCGGCTCCCGGTCCAGTACCGGCGAGATCTCCGCCAGCATCCGGCGATAGCTGTGAAGGCCCGGGAGGATCATTCCGCCCCGGTATTCTCCCGCCACCACCCGGTCCAGGGTCAGCGCACTGCCGGCATCCAGATAGAGTCCATCCCCTCGGCTGAAGCACAAAGCCCGTCGATCGATGCCCATTCCCTCGTAGGCTCCGGGAAGATTGATCTGCTCCGAAATATCCCGCCAGTAGCTCTCCCGGACGATCGCCTCCCGGGCGTCGGGGTTGACGCAGATGTAGTGGACGATCCGCTCTCCGAAGGCATCCAGAGCGTCTTCGAGCTCCAGGTGGAGCACCCGCCCCTC
This sequence comes from Campylobacteraceae bacterium, assembly GCA_027002755.1. GTDB lineage: Bacteria > Campylobacterota > Campylobacteria > Campylobacterales > Sulfurovaceae > Nitratifractor. The sequence goes on from JALWZI010000182.1 coordinate 3,830, forward strand.
CTCATAGATGTGCACATGCCTGTTGCCCACGTCCGCCAGGATCACAGCTCCTCCTTCGCCCGGTAGCGCAGCCAGTAGAAGAGGCTGAGCCCCGCCACGGCGATCAGTGCCATGACCGTCGCATTATGCAGATACCGGGAGACTTGATCCTCGTGGGCTCCCAGGAAATACCCCAGCAGAGCCAGAACCGTCACCCAGATCCCCGCTCCCAGAGCCGTATATAGGGCAAAGCGCCCTACCGGCATCTTCGCCAGACCTGCCGGAAGCGATATGTATTGACGGATCCCGGGAATCAGCCGCCCGTTGAAGGTCGAGATCTCTCCGTGTCGGGTGAAGAACCGCTCCAGCTTCTCCAGGGTCCGCTCATCGAGAAAAAAGTAGCGGCCGTAACGTTGAAGAAAAGGACGGCCGTAGCGACGGGCCAGCCAGTAGTTGAAAAGCGCTCCCGCCACCGATCCCAAAACTCCGGTGAAGATCGCCGTATAGAGGTTCATCTCCCCATTGAAGGCCAGATAGCCTGCCGGAATCATGATCACTTCGCTGGGAAAAGGGAAAAAACTGCTCTCGAGAAACATCGCCGCAAAGATCCCGAAGTAACCCCAGTGGTTGACCGTCTGGACGATCCAGTCGATGACGGAGTTCAACATTCGCTGAACACCTCAATGGAGAATGGAGAATGGAGAATGGAGAATTTCGGTATGCGTTGTTTTACAAGGCTTTTTTCAATCAATGGCGTCGTATCACGACGCTTACCAAAATTATTCATTATTAACTATTAATTATTAATTCTCTTCTTTGAACGCGCCAATGGAGGTAAGCTTCTCGTAGCGCTTCTGCACCAGCTCCTCCTTGCTCAGCTCTCTCAGGTTTCGGACGGAACGGAGATAATATTCTTTCACCGCTTCGGCGGCGCTGTCCATATCCCGATGGGCGCCGATAAGGGGTTCGTCGATGATGTCGTCGATGAGGCCGTACTCTTTGAGGGCATCGGGGGTGATCTTGAGGGCTTTGGTGGCCTGTTCTACTTTGGAGGGGTCGTTCCAGAGGATCGCGGAACACCCTTCGGGGGAGATGACGGCAAAGACCGAGTAGCGCA
>JALWZI010000183.1 GCA_027002755.1 Campylobacteraceae bacterium
CGGTATGCGTTGCTTTGCAACGCTTTTTTTCGGAGGCGGGAATTCATTCCCGCACTGCAGGGTTTTAGCCCTGCCCCCAATGACCAATGACTAATGACCAATAACTTCCTGAAAGGAAAATCATGAGTGATTCCATCATGGCCCTGATGCTGGGGGTCTCCACTTTTCTGGGTGCTCTCGGACTCATCGCACTGCTCTGGGGCCTGCGCAGCGGACAGTTCGACGATCAGTCCAAATTCCTCGACGGCGCCCGCTTCGACGGTGAAGAGGAGCTCAAAGACGCCGTGATGATGGAACAGAAGAAAGAAGCGGCGCTGGAAAAGAAGAAAAAAGCAGAGAAAAAAGACTACCGACCGGCAGATTGACTGGTCGCACCCTCCGTAGGTCCGTCCTGATCGAGGAATCGATCGCGAATCTCCAAAAATTCATCCAGATAGGCAAAGAAAATATCCACCAATTTGGGATCGAAATGTTTTCCTCTCTCCGCTCTTAGCAATGTAAAAATCTCTTCGTCTTTCCAAGCCTTCTTATAGTATCGATCGCGGCCCAGTGCATCGAAGACATCGGCCAGAGCGGTAATCCGTCCGAAAATATGGATCTCCTCCCCTTTGAGTCCCCGGGGATAGCCGCTGCCGTCATATTTTTCGTGATGTTCGTAGGCAATGGTCGCCGCCGCCTGTAGAAGCGGTTTATCGGAGTCTTTGAAAAGGCGGTATCCTATCTCGGCGTGGGTCTTCATGATCTCCCACTCTTCGTCGGTCAATTTACCCGGCTTTTTGAGGATCGCGTCGGGGATGGCCACCTTGCCGATATCATGCATCGGCGAGGCGACGGTAAGCTGTTTGACTTCCGCTTCGTCCAAACCGTAATAGCGGCCCAAAAGTTCCGAATATTTCGCCACCCTTTTGACATGCATCCCGGTCTCCTGGCTACGAACTTCACCGATCTCCCCGGTCTTCAGAATCATCTCTTCCTGGGTGCGTTCCAGCTCTTCATGCAATTTGATCACCTCGGTGATGTCATTACGAATGGCAATGAATTCTTCGATCTCCCCTTTATGGTTGAGTATGGGATTGACGGTTGCTTCTACGACATAAAAATCACCGTTTTTCTTGCGGTTTTTGACAATGCCGCTCCAGGACTTTTTGTCCAGAATCGTCTGCCACATCTCTTTGAAAACCGCTTTGGAAACGTCGGGATGACGGACGATATTGTGGGGTTTTCCAAGTAGTTCTTCCCGCGAATACCCGGAAATTTCACAGAATTTGTCATTAGCATAGGTGATCCGACCGCCAACGCCGGTTTTGGAGACGATGCTACTACGATCCACCGCATCTTTGTATTGCCGCAAAAGCGTCACGTTACGAAGGATTTTGTCCCGCAGGGTTTTGCCGAGCCAGACCATGAGGATGATGAGTGCCAACAATGCCAGCAACTGCAGGAAGATTTGTACCTTGGTCCGTACAATTTTGTGTTGTGCATAGGCATTGAGGGTATCGAGATAACCCTTTTCGACGGTACTGATCCGATCGATCACCTTCGTAACGGTCTCAAACCAGTAACCGGGATCCTCTTTTGGAACGGGAAACGTCAGCAAAGCAATGCGTTCGATCACTCCATCCACATAGCGATACTCGGGAGATGCCAGGATACGGCGAACCCTTTGGGCAAAAGTCGAAGAAGCCGTGACATAATATTTCTCCAGCGAAATATCCATGACCCCTTTGGCGTGAAGCGCCAGATAGAGGAGTTTTTTGTTGGATTTGCGTTCATCGGAGAAAACGCCGTTGAGAGAGCCCCGGATCTGCCCCAGAGCCTCTTTAACCAAAGAAAGGTTGGTAAAAGGATGGAGGAATTTGAGCAAATCAACGTCGTCGATTTGACGGGTAATCGCCAAGAAACGGGTCTGCAACTGCTTGATGACGGTCGAATAGGCGATGAACGAAGCGACGGATGAAATGCGTCGGGCATCAATTTGTTTGCGCAGCGAACGAATCACAACAAAAAAATCCGAAATCCGCACGTCCCGATCGACCGCATCGCGAACCGTTCGCAGCTCATTGACGAAACGCTTGCCGCTACTTTCGAGATAGCCGCTGCTAAGTCCCCGTTCCCGCTGCAAATCGGTGATGAGTTTGGAGACACTCCGGATCATTTGGGCGTTATCCTGAAGCGACTGCAGTTGCCGAATTTCCCGGAACGAATCGTATAGGAAAACAAAAAATACGAAACTCAAAATAAGCAAAGGGATGAAGGTCAGAATCTTAAGCTGTGTCAGAAGGCTACCGGATTTCAAGTCAACGCCTTGATCGTTATGAGTATTATATTCATAATAGGATGTTTTTTCTGAATTTATTCGTAAACTTTTTTATTTATATTGCCCATTTATATCGCGTAGTAGGTCGCCTCGGGGTGATGCACCACGATCGCCGTCGTGCTCTGCTCCGGGTGGATCTGGAAAGTTTCGCTCAGTTCGATGCCGAACTCTTCGGGTTTTAGCAGATCGAAGATCACCCGGCTTTGCTCCAGGTCGGGGCAGGCGGGGTAGCCGAAGCTGTAGCGGGCTCCCCTGTAGCGGTTCATCCGCACGTCGCGGAGGGTGTGTCCCTCGTCCTCGCTGGCGATGTTCAGGTCCAGGCGGATCTGTTTGTGGGCCACCTCGGCCAGGGCTTCGGCCAGCTCGACGCCAAGACCGTGGACCAGGTTGTACTCCAGGTACTCCCCCTTATCGTAGAGCGCGCGTTCGTACTCGGTGATCTTCGGCCCGGCGCTGACACAGGTCAGGGCCACCACATCGTGACGTTCGTGACGGAAAAAGTCGCTGAGCGCCCTATAGGGTTTGCGCCGCTGGCGGGGGAAGTTGAAGACCCCCACGGCCCGGCCCACGATCTCCTCCAACGGCTCCTGGTTGACCTGATCCTCGTTGTGCCACCCCTCCTCGGGAGCGAAGAGGAAGAGCTCCTGGTCGTCGCTGCGGCAGGGGTAGTAGCCATACAGGATCGTCGGCTCGAAGAGCTCCTCGCGGAGGAAGGTATCCTTGAGCCGTTCCCAGGCGGGATAGACGGTTTTCTCCAGAAGTTTCTGATACTCCTCTTTGCTCATCCCCTTGCTCTTGTAGCCCCAGTGCATTTTGAAGAGTGTGCGTTTATTGACCCAGTTGAAGACCATCTCCAGATCGAGATTGCTTCGATCCATCACCCGCCGTCCCCAGAAGGGGGGTGTGGGAATCTCCACCTTTTTGGGCATCTTGATCTTTTCGAAAGGCGGGATGACGACCTCTTTTTTCTTCTTTTTGACCCGCTCGCTCATATCTCCGGCCAGGCGGGTATCGAGGGGCTGGGAGGGATCCTTTTTCCACTCCTCGATCCGGCTCATGGCTACCACGCCGTCGAAGGCATCGCGGCAGTAGAAGATGGGGCCTTTGTAGATGGGGCGGCAGTAGTCGTCGACGAAGCTTCGGGTCAGCGCCGCCCCGCCCATCAGCACGGGCACCTTCAGCCCCTTGGCCGCCATCGTCTCCAGATTCTCCTTCATCACCTGGGTCGATTTGACCAGCAGACCGCTCATGCCGATCGCGTCGGCGTTCGCCTCCTCGAAGGCTTGCAGGTACTGCTCCAGCTCCACCTTGATCCCGATGTTTTTGACCTTGAAGCCGTTGTTGGAGAGGATGATATCGACGAGGTTTTTACCCACATCGTGGACGTCGCCCTTGACGGTGCCGATGACGAGCGTGGTGTTGGACTCCTTCTCCTGTTTGGTCAGGTAGGGGTTGAGGTAGTCCACCGTCGCCTTCATGGTCTCGGCGGACTGTAGGACGAAAGGCAGCTGCATCTGCCCGCTGCCAAAGAGCTCTCCGATCACCTTCATCCCGTCGATGAGAATCTCGTTGACGATCCGGTCGGCGCTGAGTTCGTGACGCGCCTCCTCCACCAGGGGAATGAGCCGCTCCTTGTCCCCGTCCATCAGGAGCTTTTTGATCTTCTCTTCGGTACTCAGCTTTTCATACTCTTCGTCGTTCTCCTCCGTCTCCAGGGTCTTGTCGCTGAAATGCTCGATGAAGCGGAAGAGGCTGTTCTCGTCGGCATGGAAAAGCAGCTCTTCGCAGACGGCGATATCTTCGGGGGTCATCTTGGAGAGGGGGACGATATGCTTGACGTTGATGATAACGGTGCTCAGCCCCGCCTGGACGCAGTGGTGCAGAAAGACCGAGTTGAGATAGATCCGCGCATGCCGGGCCAGGCCGAAGGAGATGTTGGAGAGACCCAGGGTGGTCCCCAGCTCGGGATGGCGCCGATGGAGCTCCCGGATCGCCTCCAGGGTCTGCTCCGCCGCGTCCCGGTACTCCTCGTCCCCGCTGCCCACGGTGAAGGTGAGCACATCGACGATCAGCTCCTCTTTGCGCAGGCCGTGCAGATTGACCGCCCGCTCGATCATCCGCTCCGCCACCTCGACTTTGCGCTCCTTGGTCTTGGCCATGCCGGTCTCGTCGATGGTCAGCAGCACCAGGGCCGCCCCGTACTTTTTGCCCAGGCGGCAGATGGTGTCGAAGCGTTCGATGCCGTCCTCGAGATTGGCGGAGTTGATGATGGGCCGGCCGCCGATACACTGCAGCCCTCTCTCCATCGTATGAACATTGGTAGCATCAGGCATCAGAGGCAGCGGGATCTTCTGGTTGTAGAGACCGATCACCTCCTTCATATCCTTCGCCCCGTCGCGCCCGGCGAACTCCACGTTGACATCCAGGGCGTGGGCCCCGGCACGCACCTGCTCCTGGGCCACAGTCAGGGTCCCTTCGTAATCTTCGGCGAGGATCAGCTCCCGGAAGGCTTTGGAACCGGTGGCGTTGGAGCGCTCCCCGATCAGCAGGGGAGCAGGCTCCTGGAAAAGCTCTACACTGTTGAAGAG
>JALWZI010000184.1 GCA_027002755.1 Campylobacteraceae bacterium
ACCTGGATCTCCAGGGAACGGTCCAGTGCCGTGCGGATCCCCTCTTTCATCTTCAAGACGTCAAAGAGTGCGTAGGCAGCCTTCTCCGCTTCGGGGGTCAGGGGTTTGACCTTGGGGGCCTTGGCAGCGGGAGCCTCTTTGGGACCGGCCATCAGCAGAGTGGAACCGCCCATCATGAGTGAAGCGGCCAACAGGGTTTTGAGTGTCGTTTTGATCATAGACATCCTTTGTTTTCGTATGGAGTTTGCGTAATGCTACCGGAGTTTGGTTAACTGAAGCTTACCGGGCAGCAGCGGAGCGATGGCCTCTCGGGGTGCCTGGATCAGAAGCGGATGCCGGCCCGGATCGAGCCAGTGCATGATCCGGACCAGCTCCTTCTCTTCCATCGCCGTACACCCCACCGTCGGAGCTCCGTCGGGTTTGCGGATATGCAGGAAGATGCAGGAGCCCGCTCCGGGGACCCGCTTCGGGTTGTGGGCGACGAAGATACCGTAGCGGTAGAGGCCGCTGGGGAATTTCATCCGCTCGGCACTCCGATAGTCCGCCGCCGCCTTTCGGCGATCGACGATCCGATTGTAGGAGCGGGAGCGCGGATCGTCGACACAGCGGCTGAAGCGTGTCATACGACGATAGGGATAGCGAAAATCCGACTCCCCCTCCCCGAAGAGAAAGGGCAAGGCGAAGATCCCTGCAGGTGAGCGTCCGTCCCCTTCCCGTTTGACAGGCCCTTTTCCTGCGATCTTTCCCTCGATCCCCCGTCCCCAGGCCATTCCGTTCTTCCCCAGGACTACCGGAACGCTCCGACCCACCTGCCGCCAGTGACCTCCCCGCTTCTCCCAGCGGCTCAGGACCCCATGATCGGCCCGCCAGCTCCCGCTGGTGACGATGAGCAGTTGGGTGCTCGTCTCGGGAAGCGCCGCCGCCAGAGTAATATTTACAAATATTACAAACGCCGCAAAGAGTCTGATCACACTGTCACTCCCCGGCATCTTCCGGCTTTTTCGACTGACGGATATAGGTATAGAGCGCCCGGATCTCTTCGTCGGTCAGGAAATAACGGGGCATCACCCCCTTGCCGGTGGAGACGGCGTGTCGCAGAGTCTCCAGATCCGTTCCCCGGATATCGGGCCCCCGCAACTCCACGTTTTTGCCCTCCTCCCGATACCGGGCGATCAGCGCTCCTTCCCCGTGGTCGCCGTGGCAGGGAGCACAGCTGACCCCCCGGGGATTCTGATAGAGCATCTGTCCGTATTCGAATTCGGAGATGAAGTCGTCGCCCCAGGCGGCGGTCCCTGTCAGACCTGCCCAAAGCAATGCGATGGTGAGACCTTTCATGATCCTCCCGTCTTTCGGTTTCGATTCGATATAATACACCAAAAATTTTCGGCTCCCCTTCACCGAAAGGAGCGGGCGCAGAAAGCGAGCGAAACATGCAACTGATCGACGGCAAGGCCTTGGCGCAGAAGATCCGGCAGGAGGTCGGACGGGAAGTGGAGATCCTCAACCGGGAGCGGGAGATCGTCCCCGGCCTGGCGGTGATCCTGGTGGGCGACGATCCCGCCAGCCACGCCTATGTCAAGATGAAGGCCAAAGCCTGCAAAGAGGTGGGCTTCTACTCCATCGTCCACGAAATGCCCGACACCATCAGCCAGGAGGAGATCATCGCCACCATCGAGATGATGAACGCCAACCCCCGCATCGACGGGATCCTGGTCCAGCTCCCCCTCCCGGGTCACATCGACACGACCCGGATCCTGGAGGTGATCGACCCGGCCAAGGACGTGGACGGTTTCCACCCCTACAACGTGGGCCGGTTGGTCACCAACCTCGACGCCTTCGTCCCCTGCACCCCCCTCGGGGTCATGAAGATGTTCGAGGAGTACGGCATCGAGCTTCGGGGCAAGGATGTCTGCGTCGTAGGGGCCAGCAACATCGTGGGCAAACCCATGGCCGCGCTACTGCTCAATGCCGAAGCCACCGTCACCGTCACCCATATCTATACGAAAGACCTGGCGGCTCACACCTCCCGGGCCGATATCGTCATCGTCGGCGTCGGAGTCCCCGGTCTCATCAAAGCCGAGATGGTCAAGGAGGGCGCCGTGGTCATCGACATCGGCATCAACCGCCTCGAAGATGGCCGCCTGGTCGGTGACGTGGACTTCGAGAACGTCGCCCCCAAATGCAGCTACATCACCCCCGTCCCCGGCGGGGTCGGCCCCATGACCATCGCCATGCTGCTGAGCAACACCCTCAAAGCCGCCAAAGCCCGGGCCGCCCGATGAAAAAGTTCGCCTACGGACTCTACCGTTTCTCCAGCTCCTGGACCGGAACGATCATCATCGTCCTGCTGCTGATCTTTTTCGTTGCCCAGTCCTTCGTCATCCCCAGCGGCTCCATGAAGCGCACACTGCTCATCGGCGACTTCCTCTTCGCCAAAAAGTTCAGCTACGGTGTCACGATCCCGGAGCTTCCCTGGGTGGGGCTCAAGCTGCTCCCCGATTTCAAGGGCAACGGCCACCTGATCGACGGCCCCCGCCCCCAACGGGAGGATATCGTCATCTTCTACGTCCCCAAGGACCGCGAGACCCACTTCGTCAAGCGGTGTGTCGCCGTGGGCGGGGATGAGATCCTCTACTACGACAAGCACCTGCTGATCCATTTCCACGAAGGGGACGAATGGATCCGAAAACACTACCCCCAAAAGAAGATCGTCAAAGTCCTCGACAAACTCTGGGTGGTCAATCCCTACCGGGAGAAGTACCCCGGGATCCAGTATCGCCCCGAATACAACGGCAACAGCTTCCAGATGCTCCTCTACCGGACCCCCCAGGTGGATATGAAGCCTCTCTACCTCCCCGACCTCAAGGCCCCGGTCTACTCCCTGGGCGGCACCCCTGTCAATGTCTTCTATAAAAAGATCGAACCCGATCACTACTACATGATCGGGGACAACCGGGACAACTCCGAGGACAGCCGCTTCTGGGGTTCGGTCCCCTACAGCCTCATCATCGGCAAACCCTGGGTGATCTATTTCAGCCTCGAATACCGTAGCTACGAGCGGGTCTACCGGGGCGTCGGCGGCGGCCGGGACCATCAGGCCCTGCGCCGGGTCTGCGGCGACCTGCCTCTGGGCTCCGAAGCCTGCCGTGCCGCCTGGGACCGTCAACGTTTCACCGTCCGCTGGGATCGGGTCGGCCGCAATATCGATACCTTCCAGTTCGAAGTCCCCAGGGATGACTGATGAGTGAACTGGAGATCCTCAAGATCGTCGCCTCGGTGCTGGCGCTGGTGGTCGCCGTGGTGGGCCACGAGATCATGCACGGTTGGGTCGCCTACCGCTACGGTGACACCACCGCCAAATCTCTGGGACGCCTCAGTATCAATCCCTTCCGGCATATCGATCCGGTGGGGACGATCCTGGTCCCCGGACTGCTCTACGCGATGCAGGCCCCCTTTCTCTTCGGCTGGGCCAAACCGGTGCCCATCGATATGAATACGGTGCTTCGCAACGGCGGTTACGGCGCCGCTATCGCCGTGAGCCTCGCCGGGATCACCTACAATCTTGTTCTGGCGGTTCTGGCCGCGACACTTCTGCCCCTGGCCTATCCTCCTCAGTCACTGGTGGGGGCCTTTGCCTACCTCTTTCTCGCCCAGAGCGTCATGATCAATGTGGTACTGGCGGTCTTCAACCTCTGGCCCATCCCCCCGTTGGACGGTTCCCAGGCCCTGCGCTTCTTCGCCGCCAAGATGGGATGGAGAAGCTTCGTCGAAGCCTACGAAAAGATCTACCCCTACGGGATGATCCTCCTCTTCGCTATCCTCTTCACCCCCCTGGCACAGATCCTCTTCGCCCCCGTAGGCTGGATCCTCAAGCTAATCATTCCGGGGTAAGCAATGGTCTTTTCTCTTATAATAATGGTGTTGCGAAGCAACATATCGAAATTCCCAATCATAAATCAGTTTCTAGTTACTCGTTACTCGTTACTAGTTTCTATTTTCCAGTTCCTCATTCCTAATTCCTCATTCTCAGAAAGGAGCAAATAATGAAATTCTACATCGCCACCGACCACGCCGGTTTCCACTACAAAGATCAGGTCAAAGAGTATGTCCGCTCCAAAGGCCACGAGATCATCGACCTGGGGCCCAAGACCGCCGACCGGGTGGATTACCCCGACTATGGCCGCAAATGCGCCGAAGCGGTCAAAGCCGATCCCGGCAGCTTCGGCATCATCATCTGCGGCACCGGCATCGGCATCTCCATGGCTGCCAACAAGGTCCCCGGCATCCGGGCGGCCCTCTGCCACGACGCCTACACCGCCACCATGGCCCGCGCCCACAACAACGCCCAAATCCTCGCCTTCGGCGAGCGGGTCGTAGGCATGGGCGTGGTCCAGAGCATGATCGACGCCTTCATCGCTACCGAGTTCGAGGGCGGCCGCCACGAACGGCGCGTCGAAAAGATAGACGCTATCGACGAAGAGTACAAGTGTAAGTGAGATCTTCCGGAACTAAGAATACATTCCCAACTAATCGGACGCGAATGAATTCGCGTTTCCTTTCCGTCGCCCGTCCTCCCACTAAACTCAAATGACAAAGAGGGGCGAAGCCCCGTTCAAACGACAAACGACGCACATGTTTCCGGAACCGGGAATTCATTCCCGGCTACGCCATTCCCCCTTTGAGCTTCATCCGCTTCTCCACCCGGTGCCCGACGAAGGAGAGGATTGAGGTTATCAGGAAATAGAGTGCCGCAACGGTCAGCCAGGTCTCGAAAGGGCTGAAGGTGTTGGCGACGATCTCCCGCCCTACTTTGGTCAGATCCGTGATGGAGAT
>JALWZI010000185.1 GCA_027002755.1 Campylobacteraceae bacterium
TGGACTTTCAGAACAAACGGATCCTGGCCGTCGCCGACGGTCCGGTGGACCCGGGGATCCTGGACGAGAAGTTCGCCTTCATCTACCGGATGCCGCCGCTGCGGGAGCGCCCCGAAGAGATCGAGAACTTCACCCGCCACTTTCTCAGCCAGGCCAGAGAGGATCTGATGATCGACGAAGAGATCGAGCTGGACCAAGCCCGCCTCGATCTGGAGCAGAACCTGCGCTCTCTGAAGGCATCCGTCTATCGGGAAGCGCTGCTGCAGAGCCTCGACGCCTCCGAGATCGAACGCGCCCTGGAGCGGCTCTTTGCCCAATCGCTGGAGGGGAACAACGCCTACCGGGAGAACCTGGGCCTCCTGGAGCGCCCCCTGCTCAAAGCGGGACTGGCACGATACGGCTCCCAGCTCAAACTGGCGGGGGTCCTGGGGATCAACCGCAACACCCTGAGAAAGAAACTCCATGAATACCGCATCGATTGATTTCCGCTTTCTCCTCGACTGTGACACGTCGCCGCTGATCATCTTCGATCACAAAGGCCATATCCTCTGGCTCAACGAAGCGGCGGAGATCCTGCTGGGGTATGCCGACCACCGGGAGCTCTTCGAGATGGCCCTGGCCCACGCTCCCCAAGATTTCGGCCACCAGACCACCCTGCGGGAACTCCACTACCGCCAGCTGAGCTTCTACGCCTTTCAGGTGGCCTACAACTCCGAAGAGTGGATCGCCATTCGCCTCTTCTACCGTCCCAAAGCCAAGGAGGAGCGGCACCTGGACCCCGACAAGCTGCTGCCCACCGATGTCAATCTCCTGCTGGAGGCGGCCATCGGGATGTTCCGGATGCAGCACGACCGGCCTCTCCGTCTCCTGGCCGACCAGGACCTGCCCCAGCTCCGCATCGACCAGAACAGCTTCTCCAAACTCCTGCGCAAAGTTCTGGAGAGTTTTCGGGAATCGGAGGCGATCCAGGCCTCGCTGAAAATGACCATCGGAGAGTTCATCCGCATCGAGGGAAAGCGCTACCCGATCCTGCGTCTCAAACTCGAAGCCGACCGTCGGATCACCCGGGAGGATACCTCCATCGAAGAGCTGGCCAACTCTTTGCAGATCCTGGCCTTCTGCGAACCCGACTCCGTCGTGCTGGATATCCCTTTTATCCGATAAAACGACTGAACAATACCCGTCATTCCGGACTTGATCCGGAATCCAGGGCCATGAATGTCTATGAAACCATGGATTCTGAATCGAGTTCAGGATGACAAATCAATCTCCCATCGATTTTTCGGAAGGAATGACAGTCACTATCCTTATTTGACTTTCGCCAGCTTACGCCGCATGTAGGCGATCTTCTCCTGAAGGGGGAGATTTTTTGGGCAGTGATCCTCACAGGAGAGCAGGCTCATGCAGCCGAAGATCCCCGCATCGTCTCCTACCAGCTCGTAGTAGTCGGCATCGGTCCGTTCGTCGTGGGGATCGCTCTCGAAACGGGCGATCCGGTTGAGCCCCACGGCACCCACAAAATCGGGACGCATCAGCGCCGTCGCACAGCTGGCGACACAGATCCCGCACTCGATGCAGCGGTCCAGTTCGAAGGTCGCATCGGCGGCATCGGGGTCCACGGGACGTTCGATCCGGCTGATATCGTGCTCCACGGATGAATGGATCCAGCTCTCCACCCGTTGGCTCATCCTGTCCATCCACTGCCCGGTGATCACCGAGAGATCCTTGATGAGCTCGAAAGCCGGCATGGGCATCAGACGAATCTTTCCATCGGGGTAGTCGGCGGTGCGGGTGCGGCAGGCCAGCAGGGGTTTGCCGTTGACCATCATCCCGCAGCTGCCGCAGATCCCCGCCCGACAGACGAAATCGAAGGCCAGGTCCGGGTCCAGATCTTCCCGGATCATATTGAGCGCCACGAAGAGGGTCATTCCGGGCGTCTCCCGGATCGTGTAGGTGGCCAGATGGGGTTTGGATTCGGGATCCCTTGGATTGTACTTGAGGATCTCGAAGGTGAGCTCTCTCCCCTCCCCCCGATCCGTGGTCATGATCTTGGTCTTAGGCATATCCCACCCCCAGGCGTTCGTTTTTGGCTTTGTAGTTTTCGGGCAGTTCGAAGGGCATCAACGCCTCCTGAATCGCGAAGCGGTCTTTCCCCTCGGCCTCCAGTCGGCGGCGGATCGCCTCCACCTCTTCGGCCCTTTGGGCGGAGAGGGGGTTTTCGATGATCTGCCCCTTGCGGCCGTATCCCCGAAAAGCGGGGGGCATCTCCATCTTCATGATGTCAAGGGGTTCGTAGCCCACCTCCGGCAGCGTCGCCTCGGGATCGCTCCAGCGGACGATGGTCCGTTTCATCCAGTGCAGATCGTCCCGTTGGGTGTAATCCTCCCGGTAATGGGCACCCCGGCTCTCGGTACGCAGCAGAGCGCTGTAGGCGACACTGAGGGCGATCTTGAGCATCTTGGGGACCCGGTAGGCCTGTTCCAGTTCCGGATTGGCCCGGGGGCATTTGTAGGCCACCGCTGCCTCCCGGCTGAGTTTCAACAGCTCCTGGAGCTCATCCACCGCTTCCTGGAGCGTCTCGCCGTGGCGGAAGATCCCTACTTTCTCGTCCATGATCACCTGCATCCGGCGCTTGATGTCGAAGATACTCATCCCCTTGTGCTCCGGCCGATCCAGGATCTCCTGCAGATAGGCCTCTTCACGTCGGATCGACTCTCGCACCAGCCGGGTGTCGATGTCGATCTCGTGTCGATGGCAGTAATCGGCCATGTAGCTGCCGACGATCATCCCCGCCACCACCGTCTCGGCGACCGAATTACCCCCCAGGCGGTTGAAACCGTGCAGATCCCAGCAGGCCGCTTCCCCGCAGGCAAACAGCCCATCGATGGCGGTACTCTCCCCGGTGGGCTTGGTGCGGATCCCTCCCATGCTGTAATGCTGGGCGGGGCGCACCGGCAGCCACCCTTTGGGGCCGGGATCGGCGGGGTCGATGCCGTTGAAGGTCATGGCGATCTCCCTCACATCCCGGAGGTTCTTTTCGATATGCTCCCGCCCCAGGATCGAAATGTCGAGCCAGAGGTGCTCTCCGAAGGGCGACGGCACCCCTTTGCCCTTGCGGATATGCTCCATCATCCGGCGGCTCACCACATCCCGGCTGGCCAGATCCTTCTTCTCCGGTTCGTAGTCGGGCATGAAGCGGTAGCCGTCCACATCCCGCAGCACCCCGCCGTCGCCCCGGCACCCTTCGGTGAGCAGAATCCCCGAAGGGACGATGGGGGTGGGGTGAAACTGCACCGCCTCGGGGTTGCCCAGGGTCGCCAGGCCGGTCTCCAGGACCGCCGCCTGACCGGTCCCTTCGCAGATGACGGCGTTGGTGGTGGTCCGGTAGATCCGGCCCCAGCCGCCGGTGGCGATGCAGGTGGCTTTGGCCACGTAGGCTTCGATCTCCCCGGTGATCTGGTCCCTCACCACGGCCCCGTAGCAGCGGGACCCCTCCACGATGAGCCGCATCAGCTCTTTGCGCTCGTGGATCTCCGCCTGGTCCCGGATCGCCCGGTTGGCCACACCGTAGAGCATGGTATGGCCCGTGGCATCAGCGGTGTAGCAGGTGCGCCACTTCTTGGTGCCGCCGAAATCCCGGGCGTTGATGAGGCCGTGGGCCTCCTCTTTCTCTACAATGGTGGTACGCTGGGCGTTGATGACCACCTCCCGGGGGCCTTTGCGGACCCGGGTCCAGGGGACCCCCCACTCCGCCAGCTGGCGAGTCGCCTTGGGGGCGGTAGTGACGAACATCCGCGCCACCACCTGGTCACAGCCCCAGTCGCTCCCCTTGACGGTATCGGCAAAATGGACATCTTCGTTGTCTCCCTCTCCCATGACGGTATTGGCCAGACTCGACTGCATCCCGCCCTGGGCCGCTGCCGAGTGGGAGCGCTTGACCGGAACAAGGGAGAGGACGATGGTATTGAGCCCCTTCTCCTGGGTCTGGACCGCGACCCGCAGTCCCGCCAGGCCGCCCCCGATCACCAGGGCATCACAGTAGCGGATCTTCATTGCTCACCTCCCGCTCGGGCTTCCGCCTGGGGGACGTAGCGTTTCCCGTATTCCGACTGATGGGCCTTGCCGATCTGCCAGTAGGTCCCCAGTGCGCTGTAAGCCAGCAACGAAAAGAAGACGATCGCTCCCCACATCAGCATCTTGTTGCGCCGGCGGCCTGCCCGGGGATCCTTCCGGACCGTAAAGCCCCACTTCATCGTCAGACGGTAGAGACCGACCATGGCATGGAGGACCACCATGGCAATGAGCAGCGCGTAGAGGAAGCCGAAGTTGTCGGTGTAGATCCGATCGGCCGAGGCGTAGGGGCCGATCTTCTCCGGTTCGGCCACCATCATCCAGAGGTGGGCCGACCCCAGGAAGAACATGGCGAAACCCGTGGCCGCCTGGACCATCCAGAGGGTGGTATCCAGATGCCCCAGGTGGGCCGAGTGGGTCTTGAGCATCTTGTACTCCCGATATTTGTAGGGGAACTTCCGCATCGCCAGGCCGGCATGGATGATGAAGATGATGAAGATGATCGAGGCTGCGATGCCGACCAGCAGCGGTTCGGGCTCCTCGAGAAAGAGGCTCCCCTCGAAGAGCTTGGTCTCGGTATACATCGCCTCCTTGCCCAGCAGGATTGAGGAGGTGAAAAACATATGCCCGATGATGAACAACCCCAGGATCAGCCCCGTGATACTCTGCCACCGGTCCAGCGCCGCCGGCATGCGGCTTTTGGTCCCGTCGTCCCTCTTGCCCAGATACCCTT
>JALWZI010000186.1 GCA_027002755.1 Campylobacteraceae bacterium
GATCAAGAGGATCGAAGCGGCTTCGAAACGTCTGGCACGGCTCTATCGGGAGCTCTCCTACAATATCAAGCGCCAGATCGCTCCCGTGGAGCGGGAACGTTTCGACCTGGCGGAAGTGGTGGCGGAGCGGGCAGGCTTTTTCCGCGAGATGGGGCGCAACCCTATCACAACTGAACTGGAATCAAGCCCCATTGTCGCCGACAGAATCGGCCTGGAGCAGGTCCTGGACAATCTCCTGGAAAACGCCATGAAATACTCCGATAAAGAGGCGCCGATTCTGATCCGGCTTCAGGGAGGAGAACTGTCGATCCGGGACTCCGGGATCGGAATGGACGAGAACGAGATCCTTCGGATCTATGAACGGTACTATCAGAGTGACCGGAATGTCAAAGGGGAAGGGATCGGCCTGGCTCTGGTGAAGCGTTACTGCGACGATGAAGGGATCGGATTGCGTATCCGTTCCACTCCGGGAGAGGGGACCGAGGTGAGCCTCGATTTCAGCGGAAAAGTTACCGGGTAATTCTTTGTACATGTTGAGGTAATATAATCATCACCATGAAAATATTGCTGCTGGAAGATGATACGGTATTGGGTGAGAGCCTCCAGGAGTATCTGGAGATGGAGGGATTCGAGGTGGAGCGGGTCACCCACGGAGAGGAGGTCTTCGACCGGACCTTCGAAACGACCTACGATCTCTATATCCTGGATATCAATGTCCCCGATATCAACGGCCTGGAGGTGTTGCGGGAGCTCTACGAGGCGGAGGACCGTACCCCGGCCATCTACATCTCCGCACTGACGGATATCCGAACTATCACCCAGGGCTTTGACCTGGGGGCGATCGACTACCTCAAAAAACCTTTCGATCCCGAGGAACTCTTATTGCGGATCCGTCGTCATTTCCAGCAGTCGATCGATCCGGCAGGTCAGGTATTGCGTTACGGGTCGCTGCGATTTGAGCCTGAAAGCGGCAAAGTCCAGATGAAGGATGGAGAGAGCTTTTATCTGGGTGAGATCCAGGGACGGATCTTCCAGACGCTGTTGGAGCGGGAGGGACAGCTGGTACCTACGCAGGAGTTGCTGGATCTGCTGGAGCGCTCCAACCTGAACGCACTGCGTGTTACGATGGCCAAGCTTAAAAAACGGCTGGGGATTACCATCTCCAATGTTCGGGGACAGGGGTATCTGCTTGAAAAAGTATGAGCTCGAATCCCTTCTCAAGAGCTTTTTCCTCTTTTTCCTGCTGATGGCGGCTCTCTATGTGCTGGTAGCGACGCTGAACTATCGGGATCGTCAGCGGCAGTTGGAGGAGCGGATCCTCAACGAGATGCGTATTTACAGCTTCCATCCCATCGGGAAGCGGTTCAATGTGGATTTCGAGCTGAAGAAGAATGTCAAAGACCTGGTCCATCTCTACAAAGGGGATGAGAGCGTCTACAGCTATTTCGAAATTCCGGGCAGCAAAAAGTATCTGCTGCAGCTCTCCCTCCCCAACAGCCGGTACGATGCCATGCTGGAGCAGATCCGGGAGGAGAGCTTTTCGGGGTGGATCCTCTATCTGATCGTGATCGCCTCCGTTTCGTTCCTCCTGGCGATCTACACCCTCTATCCGTTCAAAAAGGCCCTGCAGCTCAACGAAGAGTTCGTCCGGGATATCCTCCACGATCTCAATACCCCTCTGAGTTCACTGCGGATCAATCTCAATATTCTGAAGAAACGACACGGAGAGGAACGCTGTATCCGGCGCATGTTCAGTGCGCTGGGGACCATTCACTCCTTTCAGTCCAATCTCAGGGCCTTTTTGAGTCGTCAGGAGGGGCAGAAAGAGCCCTTTTCACTCCGGGAGCTTCTGGAAGAGCGTCTGGAGTATTTCCGGGAGCTCTATCCCCGGGTGGATTTCATCCTGGATTTTCCCCGGGATCTCATGCTGGAGTGCAACAGAGAAGCCTTCCTGAGGATCATCGAAAACCTGCTGAGCAATGCCGGAAAGTACAACGTCCCCGGAGGCGAAGTGAAGATCTCTCTGGAGGGGACACAATTGAAGATCGCTGACAGCGGTGTGGGAATGCGACATCCCGAGCGTGCCTTCGACCGCTACTACAAAGAGGGGGAACGGGGCTTGGGGCTGGGATTGCATATCGTCAAGAAACTGGCCAAAGAGTTGGGGATCGAAGTCACTCTGAGCAGTCGGGTCAACGAGGGGACCACGGTGGTTCTGGATCTGAAAGATCTGCCGGTCACACCGACAAAACCATGACGAACAGGTCACAGCGATCCGGATGGGGCACCGAAGCCTCCCGAATTTTTGGGAAAACCGTCGAGTTTTTTCATCCGGCAAGAGGGTATGTTCCCTTGCTGTTTCTGGGCTTTCTCCTTGCGATCTGGCTGACGAAGGGGATGGCGGAGAGCACGGGGCAAATGCCGCTATCCGGATCGAAAGCGGTGAAGACCTCTGCCGCGAAGCGTGTCGAAAAAACCACAGATATCGATGCGTTGATCGATGCCTATCGACAGGCGCCTAGGAGGGAGAAAGGGTTGTTGAAGCAGCGGATCCGGTCACGAATCGTCGATCAAGTGACCGGTGAACAGCAAACGACCATTGCAGAGGTGATCCGACTTAAAAAACTTCAGGCGGAGGAGAAGCGCTATGCCCGCCGTCACCGTCAATCTTCCGAGAGGACGAAAAAGAGCCAGGGCAAACCCGGCAAAAAGAGAACCCGTTCTTCCCGAACCTGCAGGGGCATCGAATGTACTTTTAAGCGTGTGAAGCGGTCTCTGAAGGAGTTTTTCCGCAAAGCTACGGCCAAACGTCGGCACCCGGCCAAGAAGCCCAAAGCGGAAGAGGTACTCAAGGGAAAAGTTGAATAGTGCCTTTTCCTTTCAACGCTCCGACCTGAGATGACCCCCATACTATGGTAAGGGAAGTAATTTTTCAGTAATGCGCGAAAATTATAATTGCAATACAACTTAATTATATGAGAAGGAGATATGATGAATATCATGCGATTCACCGCCATTGCGGTTCTAAGTGCAGGTCTGCTCGGCGGCTCGGCTCTGGCAGCCGAAAATCAGGCTGACGGCAGTCAGGCCGCTACACAGCAGGATTCCCAGCAGAAAGGTTCTGCTGCCCAGGGAACGGATGACAAAACCTCCACCGGCGATTCGGCCCAAAAGAGCGATACGCAGCAGAGCTCTTCCGAGGAAACGACCTCCTCCGACTCCCCTCAGAAGGGAGAAGGGAATTCCCAGGGTAGCGGGGAAAACAGCCAGAAAAGTGACACGGGAAACCCGGAGTCGGCAAACGATGTCACCGAAGAGAACTTCATGGGCGGGACAGAGAAAGCGAAAGCGGCTGTCGGGCAGGCCCGGGAGCAGGCCCAAACGGCGATGGGAAAGGCCAAAGATTCAGTGGAAGCTGCAAAAAGTCAGGCCGAAGAGAGTCTGGGAGAGGCAGCTGCCGCCGGAGAGCGTGGTATGGAGAAGGGACAAAGTGCTGTCAACGAAGCCGGCAATGGCATTCAAGAAGCGCTCGGGGGAATGACAGGAGCCCAAAAAGGAGGTCAGGCTAACGGCGCCCAGGAGCACTCTGCGGACAAGACTTCCGCTTCCGGGTCCAAATCCGAGGAGAAGAGTACGGCGAAGGACTCCGATCGACAGCAGTCGGATGAGAAGGCAGAGAATAAGGAAGCCTCCGACGAGAAAGGATCGGGTACACAGCAGTCCGCGGCCCAGGATCAGGACATCGACGGCCTGATCGATCAGTACAAAAAGGCGACGACCGAAGAGACCTACAAAGTGATGAACGAGATCAAGTCCCGAATCGCCACCATGAGTAAGGAACAGCAGCAAAAGACGATCTCCTCCATCCAGCAGGCAACCAAGGCCAAAAGTGCCGCAGCGGAAAAAGAGGCGAAAGAGCTTGCCAAGCGAGGGAAGAAAAATGTGCAGAGCAAAGCCCGAAAGGCACAGAAAACCGCCAAAACCTCTCAGCATAAAGCCCGAAAGAGCGCAAAATCGGCCCAGCATCATGCTGAGCACAGTGCCCGGCATCATACCGCCCAGGTCCGCACCCATACCCAATCGGCACTGGGAGCGTTGAGCAGCGGCCATCACGGCTCTTCCCATCATATGAATGCCATGGATGCCCTCAACGGCAACTTCGGAGGATCCGACGGAGGCGGACACGGTGGACATGGCGGTCACGGTATGGGCGGCATGGGAGGCTTCGGCGGTGATCACGGCGGCGGCATGGGCGGTGACTCCGGCGGCATGGGCGGCGATTCAGGCGGTATGGGCGGTGGCGGTATGGGAGGTTTCTGATGCGTCCGTCCCCCCTCCTGTTTGCATTGGTCACACTGCTTTCTGGAATGGGAAGCTATGCGGCTTCCACCCACCATTCCCCGGTCGATCGTGATCTCGACGGGGTCTTCGACAACAGGGACCGTTGTCCCCATACTCCCTTTTGGGCATTGGTCAACAGAAACGGCTGTATGATCCACAGGATCCATCTGCAGAAAAAAGTGATTCGACAGGCCCGAAAAAACTTTTCAAAGAGCCGTTGATCGGCTCATATTTCTCTACGCTCGTTCCCTTTTGCCTGACAAGGGGACTCTCCACTTTTTCCCGGTTATAAAAAATATAATTGTTAAAAAAACTTAACACAGATCAAGTCCGCTGATCTTTTTTTTCATTAGAATTGAGGCATGCAGGATGGTCTCAAAAGCCCATACTGTGTGATCAATCTAACAAAGGAGCGTGGAATGAATTCGATGGTCAAACGGCTATCTATGGTAGCCATCGGCGCCCTGGTCGGCGTCTCCATGGCCTCGGCCGAGACGGAGCTCGACAAGGTCATGAAGGAGCGCGGTCTGACCCAGCAGGATCTGCTGGCGGCCGCCAAGACCTACACCCCCAGCGGCGGACGGGACAAGTACATTGTCTTCAGTTCCGGCGGACAGTCGGGGCAGATCATGGTCTATGGGGTTCCCTCGATGCGGATCCTCAAATACATCGGTGTCTTCACCCCGGAACCGTGGCAGGGATGGGGCTATGACGACGATACCAAAGCGATCCTCGCCGAGGGCAAGATCCGCGGCAAGCAGATCACCTGGGGAGACACCCACCACCCCGCGATTTCCGAGACCGACGGAAAGTATGACGGAAAGTGGCTGGTCATCAACGACAAAGCCAATCCCCGTCTGGCGGTTATCGATCTGAAGGACTTCGTCACCAAGCAGATCGTGGTCAACCCGGTCTTCAAGTCGGACCACGGTGGGGCTTTCTTCACCCCCAACAGCGAGTATATTCTTGAAGCATGCCAGTACGGTGCTCCCTTTGATAACAATTACCATCCCATCGAAGAGTACAAGGAGACCTATCGCGGCGGTGTGACCGTCTGGAAATTCGATCCCAAGATCGGTCGGATCCAGCCCGATAAATCCTTTACCATCGAGATGCCCCCCTATATGCAGGACCTCTCCGATGCCGGAAAAGAGGCGAGCTACGGATGGGGCTTCACCAACAGTTTCAACTCCGAGATGTACACCGGCGGTATCGAGAAGGGCCTGCCTCCCATGGAAGCGGGGATGAGCCGGAACGATACCGACTTCCTCCATGTCTACAACTGGAAAAAACTGGCCGAACTGGCCAAGGATGACAAGAACGTCAAGATCATCAACGGCCACCGGGTCGTTCCCATCGACGTGGCGGTCAAGAACGATGCGCTCTTCCTGATCCCCGAGCCCAAGTCTCCCCACGGTGTCGATGTCTCTCCCGACGGTAAATATATCGTCGTCTGCGGAAAGCTCGATACCCATGCGACGGTTTACAGCTGGGACAAGATCAAAAAAGCGATCGACAACAAGGACTATGCCGGCAAAGACCCCTACGGCATTCCCATTCTCGACATGAAAAAGACCGCCCATTGTCAGGCTGAGCTGGGCCTCGGGCCCCTGCACAACCAGTACGGCAAGAACTGGAAAAACGGCGAGATCTACACCTCGCTCTACGTCGACAGCCAGGTGGTCCGCTGGGATTACCTGAAGTGTAAAGTCGTCGACCGCCAGAACGTCAACTACAACATCGGTCACCTCTGTGGAATGGAGGGCAAGACCGAGGATCCTCAGGGTGACTACATCATCGCACTGAACAAACTGGCGATCGACCGCTTCAACGAGATCGGGCCTCTGCATCCCCAGAACCACCAGCTGATCGACATCCGCGGCAAGAAGATGCAGCTGCTCTACGATATGCCGGTTCCCCTGGGTGAGCCCCACCAGGCGGTGGCGATCCGGGCCAGCAAACTCAAGCCCGAAGTTCGTTACAAAATGGGTACCAGCGCCTTCACCGGCAAGACCCACATCGGGAAGACCCTGGCAGGACAGGAGAGGATCGTTCGCAAAGGCAACCATGTCTACGTCTACGGAACGATGGTACGCTCGCACATCAATCCCGAGCACGTCACCGTCAACCTGGGTGATACCGTCACCTTCTACCTGACCAACCTGGAGCGGGCCGAAGACGAGACCCACGGCTTTACCGTAGACCTCTACAACGTCCATACGTCGCTGGAGCCCGGCAAGACCGTCGCCGTAACCTTCAAGGCGGACAAAGAGGGTGTCTTCCCCTACTACTGTACGGAGTTCTGTTCGGCACTGCACCTGGAGATGATGGGATACCTGCTGGTCAAAGATCCCAACAAGAAATATGTCTCCGCCCACAAGCTCAAAATGGCCAAGATGTCCAAAGAGGAGCTTGAGAAGGAGTACAAGAAGATCGTCGCGACCAATGCAGCGACCGACAAGGTCATCCAGAGTGTCGTGAAGTTCCTCAAAGAGAACCATTACGAGAAGTATCCGGTCGTCGCCAACCTGGTCAAAGATGCTCTGGATCAGTACGGCAAGATCCCCGAGCAGAAGAAGAAAGCCGACGAGGCCTACAAAAAAGGTGACCTGGAGAAGGCGATCCTCTTCGAAAACATGATCTGGCAGTACATGGTCAAGACCGCCGATGTCGGTATCCGGGCCCGTGACCTGCTGGTCAAGAAGCTGGCGACGCCCATGAGTCCCGCTGCCAAGCGCGGATACGAGGCTTATCTGGAAGGCGGATGTAACGGCTGCCACGTCATCGGAAAAGTCTCCTCCGGTCCCGACCTGGTCGGTGTACTGCAGCGGCACGAAAACGGTGAGAAGTGGGTCAAAGAGTGGATCCTCCATCCCGAGAAGATGTACGACAACCCCTACATCAAGTCCATGACCAACTACTTCAACCTCCGCATGCCCAACCAGGGTATGACCGAGAAGCAGGTGGACGACATTATCGAATACCTCAAGTGGATCGATAAGAACGCCAACCTGTTCTAAGAGAGAGCCGGATCTTCCCGGCCCTCTTTCCAATCGATAATTCAATTCCAAACTACCGGACTGTAAAATTCCCAAAGGGATTTCTGACGAATAAATAAAGCGATGCTATTTTATTGACGTCAGTCAATCCTTTTGGGAACGATTGGAGTATAATCAATCGATATTCTGAAAAGGAAGTGCGATGAAAAGTTCGATGATGAAGGCGCGGATCTTCACCCTGATCGCCCTGGGGATCCTGCTCTACTGGTTCGTGATCCCTGCGGTCTTTACCCACGATGTGGTGGAACTGGCCCGGGAGGGTAAGGCCAAGGAGATCCCTCCGATCTCCTACAAGGTCTGGAACTACTACGCCAAAGGGAAATATGTCAGCCCCAACACCCCCAAAGAGGCGATAGGGGATCTGAAGAAGATGATCGAAGAGGACGCGGAACTCTCCGTCGTCAGCGCACCGATCTGGTACGTGGCCCTGGAGGCGCCCAACTATCCCAAAGAGGCCTTCCCCAACGGGATCCCCGTCTATTATCATTTCGACGGATTCAGCGGGGATGTGCATGAGATGAACACCATCAACCACTTCATCGGGATGGATCCCATGGAGCGGGGTGCTCCCTATCTCCGTGCCATCGCTCCCTACGCGCTGGTGGCCCTGGCACTGCTGATGGTGCTCTATATCCTCTACGATTCCAAGATCCTGGATCTTCTGATGCTGATCCCGGTCTTTCTGCCGGTGATCTTCATCGGGTTCTACTCCTACTGGCTCTATTGGTTCGGTCACCATATGCACGACTGGGGGGCTTTCAAGATCAAACCCTTCACCCCGACGGTCTTCGGGGACGGTAAAGTGGCTCAGTTTACGACCCACTCCTATCCGACGACCGGTTTCTGGCTGCTGTTGGCCATCAGCCTCTTCAGCCTGCTGGCGATCATCTCCAAGCGCAAAGCCCGGAAGCTGCAAGAGCAGAACGCGTGAAGGGAACAGGGCAACGACGATGAAGAAGGTAGGGATGACGATGGTGTGGAGCGTGAGCGCGCTCCTGGCGGGTAATGTCCTCCAGCAGGCGATCGACCGGGCAGAGCCGGGCTCGCTGCTGGAGCTGCCGGCCGGCGACTATCACGGCAATATCGTCATCACCAAACCCCTCATTATCGACGGGAAAAACCGCAAAGCAAGGATTATCGGGGACGGGAACGGGACGGTGATCAAGATCCGCAGTCCCTACGTTACCCTGCGCAACCTGACGATTCTCCACAGCGGTGCCGAGCACGAACGGGTCGATGCCGGGGTCTCGATCAAAAAGGCGGATCACGTCACGGTGGACAACTGCCGTATCGACGACTGCCTCTTCGGGATCGATCTGGAACAGGTGAGCCGCTCACACATCACCCGCAACTGGATCCGTTCCAAACCCTTCAGTCTGGGGTTGCGCGGGGATGCGGTCCGGCTCTGGTACAGCAACGACAACAATGTCAGCGCCAACCATATCACCCACTCCCGGGACATGGTGATCTGGTACAGCCACGGCAACACCATCGCCGACAATTTCGGAGAGTACAGCCGCTACTCGCTGCACTTCATGTATGCCGGGAAGAACGAGGTGAAGAATAACACCTACGAGCACAACTCCGTGGGGATCTTCTTCATGTATTCCCAGGATTCGGTCGCCACAGGCAACGTGGTCAAAAGCTCCATCGGAACCACCGGTCTGGGGATCGGGCTCAAGGATTGCAGCAATTTCACGCTTCGTGACAACACGATGATCTATTGTGCGCGGGGTCTCTACATCGATCGCAGCCCTTTCCAGCCCGATCAGCGCAACCGGATCGAGGGGAATCGGATCCTCTACAACTCGGTAGGGGTCTATTTCCACTCCCTGAGCATCGCCAACGATATCGTGGGCAATATCTTCAAAGGGAACATCGACGATGTCTACGACGACGACCAGGTGCATATCCATTCGGTGCAGAACCGGTGGGAGGGCAACTACTGGGACAGCTACGAAGGGTTCGACCGTGACGGAGACGGCGTGGGGGACACCCCCTACCGGCTCTACTATTATGCCGATCGAATGTGGATGCTCAATCCCAACATCAAATTCTTTTACGCATCGCCGGTGATCTCCATCATGAATTTCCTGGCCAGGCTGGCTCCCCTGTCCCAGCCTCTGGAACTGCTGGAGGATCCCAAACCGGTCATGTTTGAAACGCAACTCGAAAAAGGAGAGGTCTGATGTCCAACGATCCCAAAAAAAGACGCCGCTTCATCCAACAGATGACGGGGCTCGGAGTGCTGGGGCTCGTCGCAGCGGGCGGCATCGTCGGTGCGCCCTACTTGGAGGCGGAGGGCCCCAGACTCCGACCGCCGGGCGCCGTCCCCGAAAAGGAGTTTCTGGGGCTTTGCATCAAGTGCGGCCAGTGTCTTCAGGTCTGCCCCTACGATTCGATCCTCCTGGAGGATATCGACGGGAGGGCCAGCGTGGGGATGGCCTACATCGAGCCCCGGGAGCGGGGGTGCTATCTCTGCGAAGCCTTCCCGTGTATCCTGGCCTGCCCCAGCGGAGCGCTGGATCACGAGCACGACAGCATCGAGTTCGTCCATATGGGGATCGCCGTGGTCCACGATCCTCAGGGGTGCCTGGCCAAAACGGGCAAACCGGTCCCCGACGAGGCGATCGACCGGATCTATGATCATACGAAGGTGCTTAGCGAGGAGGAGCGTCGGAACCGTAAGGTGACGATCCGCGACGACGATCCGGAGAAGACGGTCCTGCAGAAAAAGCTCCTTCAGAAACTGGAAAAACACCGGGGAGAGCAACCCTGTACCATCTGTGCCGATATGTGCCCCTTCCATCCCGATCCCACCAAGGCGATCGGTATGGTCGATGCCAAAGGGGGCGGGCTGCTGCCGGAGATCCGGGAAGCCTGTAACGGCTGCGGAGCCTGTGTGGAGCTCTGCCCCACCGATGTGATCAAAGTGATCCCGCGAAAAAGCTACGCCGATATCTACGGTGACAAAGGGACGAAAAATGTATAGTAAACCGACAACATTGATACTGGCCGCACTGCTGGCTGCCGGGATCGCCGGATGCGGCAAGAAAGAGGAGTCGGGTGCCGCCAGCGGCAATACCGAAGCATCGGCCCCCGAGATCAAGGTGACCAAAGGGGCGGTCAAAAAAGTGCAGGAGAAAGCGGCATCCGAAGAGAACAGCGGCCAGTTCTACTACTCCTACAACAAGGAGAAGAACGCTACTGAAGAGGAGCCCAAAACCCGGACCACGCTGGATGCCTATCTCAACATCCGCTCCCCCTATGAACGGGTCCAGATCACCCTGATGATCAAGCGCCTCAGCCGGGACTTCATTGTTCGGTGCTCCCCCTGTCACGACGACTACGCCAACGGGGTCATCGGCCCCTCTCTTCTGGGCAAGAGCGGCGACTATATCTATCAGCATCTGATCGATTTCAAGACCGGGAAAAAGAAGAATGTCCTGATGAAGGAGCTTGTCAGTCAGATCGATGATGCCAAGCTCAAGAGCATCGCCGACGAGATCGCGGCATTCAACCACCAAGTACAGCAACTGAGAAAGGGGAGACAATGATTCGACACATCATCGCGGCAATCGCCATCGTACTGGCAGGCTGGGCCTTCTGGTTCATGGCCCAACAGGATCAAAAAGCGGAACGGTTCCGGCATATCCAGGAGATCATCCAGAAGACCCGGATGGAGAAGGTTAAAGTGGTCAACACGATCCAGCCGGCGGCCTCCTCGACCCAACCCGCCAAGAAAGAGGTGAAGAAGAAAGAGGAGGACGAAGCGGCCAAGAAGCTCAAGGCACTGCAGGATCGCGCCGGTAACATCATGGCCTTCAAGGTCAGTCCGCTCTACAAGCAGAAGTGTGCCTCCTGTCACGGGGTCAACGGTGAGGGGATCATCGGGCCCAAGCTGATCGGAATGAGCCAGGAGAAGATCTACCAGGCGCTGGTCGACTTCAAATCGGGCAAACGGAAGAACTACGTCATGTACGGGCTGCTCTCCAAGATGGACGATCAGCAGTTGAAAGACCTGAGCGAAGAGATCTCGACCTTCGCCGAGAAACTCAAAGCCGCCGGAAACTGACGGCGGCGACAGCCGAAAGGAACCTCGATGGATCGATACAACGGCAGTGTCCGCGACATTCTGCGGGCCTCCTTTTTCTCCACCTTCTATTACAAGACCCGGGAGGGGAAGATCCGCCCCACCTGGAGATTCTGGCGCTGGTTGAGTGTCATCGTCATCAACATCGCCTTTTTCCTCTCCTACCACATCGATATCCAGCTGCTGGAGGGGACGATGAACGGCTCCAGGCTGCTGGGCTTTCACATGATCGACCTCTTTACGGCTCTGGAGACCTGGGCGGCGACCCATGTGATCCACACCAATATGATCATCGGGTCGGTGACGATCCTGGTCTTCTATCTGCTGGTAGGCGGCAAGACCTTCTGTGCCTGGGCCTGCCCGTACGGCGTGCTCAGTGAACTCGGCGAATACTGGCATCAGCAGCTGGTCCGCAAAAAGATCATCAAAGAGCGCAAATGGGATCCGCGGATCCGTTTCGCCTTCTGGGCGGTTTTCCTGATCGTGACGTTCCTCGACGGCATTCTGGTCTTCGAGATCATCAATCCGATCGGGATCCTGAGCCGCTTCATCGTCTACGGCTGGAGCCTGGCGATCGTCTGGGTGGCTCTGATCCTCGCTTTTGAAGTCTTCTACTCCCGCCGGGCCTGGTGCAAATATATCTGCCCTGTGGGGACCACCTACAATCTGGTGGGCTGGATCAGTGCCACGCGGGTACAGTGGGATATGGACAAGTGCGACCACTGCGGCGCCTGCCTGGATGCCTGTTTCGAGGAGCATGTTCTGGAGTTCATCAAGCCCAAGTACGACAAGGAACGCAAAGAGAAGGGGATCAATAAACAGCTCGTCGTCAACGGGGATTGCACTCTCTGCGCCCGCTGCTTCGATGTCTGCCATACCGATGCCTACAACTACACCTTCCGTCTCAAGGATCTGGTCTGATGCAGGATCCCCGAGTCGTCGTCGAAGTGAACAGGGTTCGCAAGCGTTTCATGGGGGCGACGGTCCTGGACGATGTGAGCCTGCAGATCTCCCTGGGGGATCGGGTGGCGATGATGGGGCCCAACGGAGCGGGCAAGACGACACTGGTGCGTTGTATGCTGGGCTTTTACCACACCGACGAAGGAAGCATCCGGGTCGCAGGGCATGATCCGGTTGCGGAACGGGTGGAGGTCCTGCGTCATGTCGGTTTCATTCCCCAGCTTCCCCCGCCGGTCAAACTGACGGTGGGAGAGCTGCTGCACTTCGTCGAGCGCAGCAGTGGCACGTCGGCAGAATCGATCGCCCGCAAAGCAGGTGAGATGGAACTGGATGTCGCCAAACACAGCCAGAAGCCTTTTTTCAAGCTCTCCGGAGGGATGAAGCAGAAACTTCTCATCGCTATCGCTCTGGCGCGAAAGAGCCGACTGCTGATCTTCGATGAACCGACGGCGAGCCTCGATCCCCGGGCACGGGAGCACTTCTACGAGTTGCTGCAATCGATCGACTATGAGCATGCGGCGATCTACATCACCCATCGGGCTGAAGAGCTGGCCGGTCTGGTCAACCGGGAGATCACGATGGATCTGGGCAAGGTGGTGGTCGATGAGCGGATATAGGCAAATCCTTTGGACCCTCCTTTCCGTCGTGGTCCTTTCGCTGTCCGGATGTGGTGACTCCCGTCCCAAAGGGGGCGTGGAAGCGATCCACTGGGATCGGGATATGTGCGAGCGCTGCAAGATGGTGGTCAGCGAACGGAAATACGCCGCGGAGATCGTCGATCCCAAGACGGACAAGGTCTATAAGTTCGACGATCTGGGATGTGCGGTGCTCTGGCTGGAGGAGGAGAAGATCCCCTGGGCCGACGAAGCGAAGATCTGGGTGACCGACGCCAAAACCGGCGAGTGGCTCGATGCCCGCAAAGCTCTCTACACCGACGACTCCATCACCCCTATGGCCTACGGGATCGCCGCTTTCAGCGAAAAGACCTTCCCCAAAGGGCACAAGGCACTCGGTTTCGATGAGGTGGTAAAGATCATCAAAAGGATCGAAGCCAAAAACAATGAACGAAGGGGGATACCGGCCCAATGAAAAATCTCTTGCTGGTCGCCTATCTCGACATCCGGGAGTCGTTGCGCTCCAAATGGTTCTATGTCTACGCCTTCGTTTTCGGCGGATTGATGGGGCTCTTTTTCATCAGCGGGATCACCGACTCGGTCGTCATGGGCTTTACCGGGCTCAGCCGGCTGCTGCTGGTCTTCATGCAGGTGACGATCATCATTCTGCCGATCTTCATTCTCATTACCACGGTCAAATCGATCTCGGGGGATCGGGAGAGCAACATTCTGGAGTATATGCTCTCCTTCCCCATCTCTCTGAAAGAGTACTACTGGGGGAAATTCATGGGAAGATTCGTGACGGTCTTCTTCCCAGTGATCGTGGCGCTCCTCATCGGCGTGGCCTGGGGGCTTGTCAAAGGGGGAGAACTTCCCTGGGCCATGGTGGGACTCTACTCAGCGCTGATCCTCTCCCTCTGTCTGGTCTTTCTGGGGATCGCCTTCTTCATCTCGACCCTTGTCAAGTCCCATGATGTAGGTCTGGGACTCTCTTTTGCCGTCTGGATCCTGCTGCTGGCCTTCATCGATGTGGCTCTGATCGGTCTGATGATGCAGAACCGTATCTCCGACGGGGTGATCATCACCGTCGCCATGCTTAATCCTCTGGAGGCTTTCCGGATCGGAGCGATCGCGCTCTTCGACCCCGAGCTGACGGTGATCGGCCCGGTGGCCTATTATCTGCTCGACACACTCGGCCGCAAGATGCTGATGCTCTATGCGGTCTTCTATCCTATTGCATTGGGAGGGGTGTTTGCCTTGTTGGGCTATACTCTTTTCAGAAAAAAAGATCTGCTGTGACCCGACGGTGTCCGGAATGGAAGATTGAAATTGAAGATGGAGGATGGAAGATGAAAAGATTACTGGTTCTTGTCGCGACGCTGTTTCTCCTGAGCGGTTCCGCAGTAACGGCAGGAGAGGGGAACGCAACCCGTCCGACAGTGGCGGGAATGAACCCCCGGGCCGTCAAAGCGCTGCGTAACAAGCTTGATCCGGTCTATCTGATCGATGTGGAGAAGCACCCCAGGTTCGAAGCGGAGATGACCCTGAAGAACGGCAAGACCCTCCGTTTCTGCTGTGTCAAATCGATGATGAATTTCTTTTATCGTCCCGAAAAATACCCCGGATACGGTGTCGGCCCCAAAGGGAAAGAGATCGACAAACTCTACGTTCGGGACTTTCTGGACGGGACGAAGCTGCCGGCGTCGAAGGCGTGGTACGTTTTCGGTTCCCGCCTCGTCGGTCCTCACGGGGACGATCTGATCCCGCTCAGCTCCAAAACCCGGGCCGAGCTTTTCGTCCAGCGTTACGGAGGAACCCGGATCATGAGTTACGACGAGTTGCGTCAGAAGGGATTCGGTCTGATAAAATACCTTGATATGTGAAGAAGGAGAAGATCATGAAACGACCCGAACCCCGTAACGAAGAGATCGAGCTCAAGAACAACGTCTATATCGAAAGCGATACCGATCCCAAAGGGATCATCACCTATGCCAACGACTATTTCGCCGAGATCTCCGGCTACACTCCCGAGGAGCTGGTGGGCCAGCCCCACAACATCGTCCGCCACCCCGACATGCCGAAGATCCTTTTCAAGATCCTCTGGGACCGGCTCAAAGAGGGAAAGAACTTCATCGCCGCCGTCAAGAACCTGGCCAAGGACGGTCGCTACTACTGGGTCTTCACCGATTTCGAGACGGTGCGCGACGAGCAGGGGAACATCACCGGCTACAAAGCGATCCGCAAAAAGATCTCCAAACACGTTACCGATGTTCTGGATCCTCTGTACAAGAAGCTGACGGAGATCGAAAAAGAGGGGGGCATGGAAGCCTCCGAAAAGTATCTCAACGAATTCCTGGCCGAACACGGTGACGATATCACCGTCGACAACCTCCTGGAGAATATCCACCGCCTCTACTGATCCCTCACCGGAGAGAGCTTCTCCGGGACAACGCTTCCTGCACTTTCCCCCGTTTCCGATATGCTGTGTGTAACTGTTTACACAGTCGCAGGCTACCATAGAGTGATACAATGCGGGAAAGGG
>JALWZI010000187.1 GCA_027002755.1 Campylobacteraceae bacterium
ATCGAGATGATCTCCACCAGCGAGATCAAGATCTCCATGATCATCGACGAGAAGTACGGCGAACTGGCGGTGCGGGTCCTGCACGAAACCTACCAGCTGGACCGGTAAACGATGCAGCAGCTCCTGGAGTGGACCCTCTCGGCGATCCGGTCGGAGAATTCCGATTTCAGCTGGATGGAGGAGTTCCGCTTCGACTGGGTCCCTCCGGTCAAGAGCGCCGTCGCCCGGATCCTGGAGGGGCAGACGGTCCTGGTGCTCACCGATCCCGCCCGGGAGTGGTTCGGACGCTATGTCATTGGCTCCATCAACCGGCCGGAACGTCGCCGTCCCTATGTCCCTTTCTATCCTCTGGAGCAGATCTTCCCCAATCTTCAGGAGATCGAGAGTAGCCAGGATCTTCAGCTGCTGGAGGATATGCTGGAGATCTCCTTCCCCGGCGGGTATCTCCTCTGGTACATCGGTGAGGGGAGTCACCGCTACACCAAGATCGCCTATCGGAACGAGACCAACTTCCTGTGGCTTCTGGACGAGCAGGTCCCCGGCAGCTTCACGCTGCGCCGGCACGATCCGCTGCTGGATATCAAACTGCTGCAGCTCTACCGTCTCTTCGACCGGACGGTGGAGGCGGCGCTCTTCAACGAGGTGGCGTTGGACTGATGGAGACGCTTCAGAGCCAGGTGCTGATCACGTCACGGGTCGAGGAGACGGCCGAGCGGTTGCGGCAGCAGGCAGAGCAAGCGGGGGTCCGGCTGATCCCGATCCTGCGGGAGGGGAGCTTCAAGGTCGAGGATGTGGAACTGGCCCTGGAAAAGGCCTATCTGGCCAGTGAAGAGGAGCAGGTGATCCTCCTGGCCGGCGAGACCTTCAGTGAAGTGGTCCAGAACAAGCTCCTCAAAGTGATCGAAGAACCGCCCCCCAAAAAGAGCTTCATCCTCCTTTTCCGCTCCAAAGCCTCGGTGTTGCCGACTATCCGCTCCCGACTCCCGATTCGCATCCTGGAGCGGGAGAGCGAAGAGGAGCCGCTGGAGCTGGACCTGGCCAATCTGGAGATCGGATCGGTCTACGAGTTTCTGCAGCGCCACAACCGTATCGGAGCCTCGGAGGCGAGGAAGATCGTGGAGCGTCTGCTCAAAGAGGCTCTCGCCAGTGGAGCCTACGATCTGGACGAGCGGGCGCTGGATACTTTCCGGGACGGGGTACGGGCCCTGGATATGGGATCGCCGGGGTCTTTTGTCCTGACGGCGGTGTTGTTGAAGCTGTTGGCGAAACGTCGGAAGAAACAGCGACGTTCCTGAGTTTGCCTGCCTTATCTTCATTTCTTTTTCTTTGTTTCGCGACAAAGAGAAAGAAACGAAGCAAAGAAAAAGAAAACGCGAAGGACTGACGTCCAGTTAGTGGTACCATAGCGAGAATTTATTCCCAGTTAATATTTCTCTCCAATGATTTGTTAGACGCTTTGTGTCGTATATCTGCATTTTGGATAATTACTACATCCATAAAATTGATTACCTGCGTTATGTCCTTTTTTGGCAGTGCGAAGAACCAATTCACCACCACATCTTGGACACTGTTTGCTTTTTTTGTTAATAATATCTTTGACATGCCTCACATGCTCTCTATGGGTTTTGAAAGATTTAGAAAGTCTTCCTGATTCTATTTGAGATATAATCTTGGAAACTTCATCTTTAGATAGAATTTTTTTGGTTTTTGATTTAATATAGTCAATATATCCTATGCCTTGCCTAACATTTTCAGGCATTTTTGTTTTAAATTCACTATCTCCTGCAAAAACAATTACTGAAAATATTTTATCTTTATCAATACCAAGTGCATTTTCTATCGTTTTAATATGTTTGTAGTTTTGGTGAAGAGGGTTTTGGAATTTGTTGGTATTTTTGTATATTTTCTGAGTCCAATATTTTTGCTTTTCATCCCCGAATATCCAACCTTTCATATTTTTTGTTTCTACCACAAAAACACCATATTCCGATACGATAATATGGTCAATTTGCGTTGTGCCGTCTTCGGTTGGAAGGGTTACATTTTTTATAAGGTGGTATTTGTCTTTGTCTAATTTTATTTTTGAGGAAGTGTTTACAAGAAATTCTCCTATGATTCCTTTTCCAATAGGGGATTTTAGAAATATAATAATGATTATTATTGGAATAAGATACCAAAGTTGCAAAAGTGGCTCTAAAATAGTTGATATGCTTATCATTTCTTGTTCTCCTTATTGTGTCTTACAATCTATTATGTGAGTATTTTATACCAATTGCCCCCAAAATCCTCAAATAGCTGTACTTTTGAAATGTTCTACTATTTTCAAAAAGATGACAATATGGCATATTTTGTCTCATTCTACTGTTTTTTCCTTCAGAATCTCCTTGTAGCCAATGTCATGCTATCGGCTCTGTAGCCGTTATTCGCACATCTCTGTTCAGATAATGGCCTGTATCTCAATAGCACGACAAAATGTTCCGCTATCGGAGGGGACAACAGAATCCGGGGAAAGGAAAGGTACTACTTCCCCTTCTTGCCTTGACACTTCTCGATCTCCTGATATATGCTTGTTCCGATTTTCACTATAATCACCGTAGTGAAGCTCCCGTCATTCCGGACTTGATCCGGAACCTAGGGCTCTAAATACCGATGAGCTGTGGATCCTGAATCGAGTTCAGGATGACGGGGTAAAACAAAGTGATATGAAAGAGGAGTGTGAGGTGAGTATGCAGCTCTATCGACTGGGTGAGGGCAGGGATCGAGAAGCGATCCTGCAAAAGATCGGTGTGCACGGCGGCGGGGTGAAGATCATGGCTGAGAAGATGGAGACCCTCTGGATCTATATCCGGGATCTTCGGACCCCCGCCGCCAATATCCTCAAGCAGGACGCCCTGAGCATCGGGGCGGATCTGGCGGTGCCCGGCGGGGTGATCACCTGCGAGACGGAGAGGGTCGATGCCCTGCTCATCGCCACCCGCGCCCAGCTGCGGACCCTGGCCCGCAAGGAGAAGGCCCAGCCCTTCGGTCTGAAAAAGCTGGCTGAAGAGCTGAAGGGCTTTTTGCACGAGCCGAAGCATCCCGTGCGGATCATGGGGGTGATCAATGCCAACGAGGACAGCTTCTATGCCGGCAGCCGCTTTCAGGGGAGTGCCGCCGTGGAGCGGATCGAAGCGATGATCGAGGAGGGGGCCGCTATCATCGATATCGGCGGGGTCTCCTCCCGCCCCGGTTCCGAACCGGTCTCGGCGGAGGAGGAGCTGGCACGGGTCAAACCTCTCTGCGATGCGGTCAAGGCTTCCAGGCTCCATGAAAAAGCCCTTTTCAGTATCGACAGCTATACCCCCGAAGTGGTGGCCTACGCCTTGGAGAGCGGCTTCGGGCTGGTCAACGACATCACCGGGGCCTCCGACGAGCGGATCGTGCGCCTGGCGGTGGAGCATGGGGCGCAGCTTTGTCTCATGCATATGCAGGGTACCCCCCAAACGATGCAGAAAAACCCTCACTACGAAGATGTCACGGCGGAGGTGGATGTTTTTTTCACGGAGCGGATCGAGCGTTGCGAAGCCCTGGGGCTGCCGCGGGAGCGGATCGTCCTGGACGTGGGGATCGGTTTCGGCAAGACGCTGGAGCACAATCTGACGCTGCTGCGGAACCATGCCACCTTTTTGCACCACGGCTGCGAACTGC
This sequence comes from Campylobacteraceae bacterium, assembly GCA_027002755.1. Classification (GTDB taxonomy): domain Bacteria; phylum Campylobacterota; class Campylobacteria; order Campylobacterales; family Sulfurovaceae; genus Nitratifractor. The sequence goes on from JALWZI010000187.1 coordinate 3,688, forward strand.
TCATCGGGGCCAGCCGCAAATCGATGATCGACCGGATCATCCCGACTCCGACGGAGGAGCGCCTCCCCGGCACCCTGGCGATCCACCTCAAAGCGGTGGAGAACGGTGCGACGATCGTCCGCTGCCACGATGTGGCGGAACACCGTCAGGCCCTGGCGGTCTGGGAGGCGATGAACCCCTCCACTTGATTTCTCGACCCCAAAGTGCCATACTATCTATGGAGTTTAACCAAAGGAGGGAGTGTAATGAGAAAAATAAACAGCAGAATGATGATAGGAGCGATGATAGCGGGCATGGCGTTGTCGATCACCGGGTGCGTACCTGCGGGTTCGGATCTGGTCACGCCGCGAAAGACCGACCATGTCCTCACCTATGAGAAAGCGACGGTCTCCTCTTTTCGCTATCTGAGTATCCAGCCCGGAGCCGAAACCATTGGGGGAGCCGCCGCCGGAGCACTCCTGGGCAGTGCGGTCGGTCAGGGAAGTGGAACTCTGCTGGCGGTGATGGGCGGCGGAGTGGCAGGAGGGTATGTGGGCAGTCACTACACCTCGCCGAACGCTCAGGATCTGACGCTGCGCCTGGACAACGGAAGACGGGTCGTCGTCAGGACACGGGGGACGAGTTTCCGCCAGGGTGAGCGGGTCTATGTGGTCAGAGACGGAAACCGTATCGTGAGCATCCAGCATATCGGACCGAGACAGCTCTGATCCGGTATTCGGCCCATCCTCCAAAAGAGGGGATCAATAGGGGGCGAAGACGATCCATCCCGCTACCGTACGTTCGAGCACTTCGGCGATCCCGGCCTGGCGGTAGACGATCCCCTCGATATAATCCTTCTTTTTCCATCCCATCGTCTTCATCGTATTGATACATCCGATCATCTCCACGTCGTAACCGTCCATCAGTGACTTGAGACGGGTGAGGGTCTTGGCGTCGTAATCCTTGCGGATCACCCGCATCCCGGAGCTGTAGAAGACCATGGCCACCTGCAGGCTCTCCGGGGGGTATTCATTCAGGACGTTGTTGATCCCGCCGATGATGTGGTTGAC
>JALWZI010000188.1 GCA_027002755.1 Campylobacteraceae bacterium
TCACCGGCGTCCTGGGGGCGGCGGTGGGGAGCGGACGGCGCTACGACGGCCCAATGGGGAAAAGCGACCGGGCCCTCTTTCTGGGAATCTTCGCCCTGCTGAGCGGCCTGGGGATCCTCCCCGCGGGCTGGGGCGATCCTCTCGTCGGGCTGGCGGTGGCGCTGACCCTGCCCACGGCCTGGAACCGGGTCCGGGGAGGTCTGCGATGAACCGGGTCGTACTCACGGGCGGGCTGATCCTGGCCCTGCTGACCCTGGCGACTCTGATCCTGGAGATCATGCGGCGGCGCAGCGGGCTGCCCTATCGGGAGCTGGGGGCGCGGATCCGCTCCTGGTGGGTGATGGCGGGGCTTTTTCTGGCCCTGATCCTCTCGGGCAGGGCCGGGGCGGTGGGGCTCTTCGCCCTTGTCAGCTACCTGGCGGTCAAGGAGTATTTCACCATGATCCCCATCCGGCGGGTGGACCGGCGGATCATCTTCTGGGCCTATCTGGCGATTCCGCTGCAGTACTGGTGGGCCTACGAGGGGTGGTACGGGATGTTCATCATCTGGATCCCGGTCTATCTCTTTCTGCTTCTGCCCTTCCGGCAGATCCTCACCGGCCAGACCCGGGGGTTCCTGGAGTCCACCGGCAAGGTGCAGTGGGGGATGATGCTCTTCGTCTTCTCCGTCAGCCACCTGGCCTTCCTCTACGGGCTGCCCGAAGTAGAGGGCCACGGCGGCGTGGAGCTGCTCCTCTATCTGGTGGTACTCACCGAGCTCAACGACATCTATCAATACCTCTTCGGCAAGAGCCTTGGACGCCGTCCCATCGCCCCCGCCGTCAGCCCCGGTAAGACCCTTGAAGGGTTCCTGGGGGCCCTGGCGACCACCATCCTCACCGCTGTGGCCCTCCGCTACCTGACCCCATTTTCGGTGCCCCAGGCGCTGGCGGCGGGGGCGGTGATCGCCACGGCGGGCTTCGTGGGGGATCTGGTGGTCTCGATGATCAAGCGGGACGTGGGGATCAAGGACAGCGGCGATCTCATCCCCGGGCACGGCGGGATCCTGGACCGGATCGACAGCCTCACCTACACGGCGCCCCTCTTTTTCCACGGGGTCTACTATATTTTCTATTGAATGGATCGGACGAAAAAAAGCGGTGTGGGCATGTCATCCTGAACTCGATTCAGGATCCACGCTCTCTGTACTTCCGGGCCCTGGATTCCGGGTCAAGCCCGGAATGACGAAGGCCTTCGGAGCTTACGATAAGGAACTGCGATGCGACTCAAAACCCTCTTTTTCCTCCTGATCGTCCGGCCGCTGCTCCTCCTGCTCAGCGGAATCCGAGCCGAAGGGACCGAGCGACTCCCCCGCCAGGGACCGGCGATTCTGGTGGCCAACCACAACAGCCATCTGGATACCCTGGCGCTGATGAGCCTCTTCCCCGCCGCGACGCTGCCGCGTGTCCGCCCCGTGGCGGCTAGGGACTACTTCTACGCAACAGTGCTTCGGCGCTTCGTCTCCGAACGGCTGGTGGGGATCCTCCCGCTGGAGCGGCGGGGGGTGAAAAAAAGAGAGGAACACCACCCCCTCGAACCGCTGGCCGAAGCCCTGGACCGGGGAGAGATCCTCATCATCTACCCCGAGGGAAGCCGGGGCGAACCGGGTGAGCTGCGCCCCTTCAAAAGCGGCTTCGCCCACCTGGCAAAGATGCGCCCCCACGTGCCGGTGATCCCCGTCGAAATCAAAGGCACCGACCGGGCCCTCCCAAAAGACGAAGCCCTCTGGGTCCCTTTTATCATCGACATTCATATAGGTGAAGCGTGCTACTATAACAACACTGTTCGAGAATTTACCCGCCGGATAGAGCGGTTTTTTGAAAATGGAGATCCTCATGCAGACCGTTGACATCCATATGCACCTCCTCAACTCTAGTGCCCGCTTCGACCGCTTCTACGACCGCCTGGCGATCCGCTTTTTCGGTCGGAAGCTGGGGGCCGACCCCGCCGCCCTTATCGCCGATCCCTATCCGGCCTACTGCGATACGCTGCTCCATCGGATCGGAGAGTCGCGCTATCTCGCGAAGGCGGTGCTATTCGGTGTCGACGCCAAAGTAGACGAACGGGGAAACGAGCTCCACCGGGACCCCACCGTCTGCGCCACCAACGAGGATCTCCTGGCCCTCTACCACCGGGCGCCCGATCGCATCATCCCCTTCATGTCGGTCAACCCCCTCCGCCCCGACGCTCTTGAGCGGGTGGAGCGCTACGCCGAGCAGGGATGCCGGGGGGTGAAATTTCTGCAGAACTACTGGGGGATCGACACGAGAGAGAAACGCTTCGAGCCCTTCTTCCGGAAACTGGCCGATCTCGGGCTGCCGCTGATCGTCCATATCGGCAGCGAAAGCAGCGTCCATTCCCATCCCGAGTACGAGGGGCTGGAGATGCTGGAAGGACCGCTGAGGGCCGGAGTGACCACCATCGCCGCCCATGTGGGGCTGGAGTACTCCCCCCGCCACCCGATTCGGGCCCTCTCGAAAAATCCGAAACACTTCGGGGCCCACTACCACCGTCTCCTGAAGATGCTGGAGGAGCACGAGACCCTCTACGCCGACATCTCCGCCATCCTCACCCCCGTCCGGGCCCGCGCCCTCCCCCACCTGGCGGCGCAGGAGCGAATCCACGGAAAGCTCCTCTTCGGCACCGACTTCCCCGTGCCGTTCACCACCCTCTTGACCACCCACGACCTCTCCTGGCGCCGCCGCCGGGAGCTGGCCCGCATCGAAAACCCCTTCGACCGCTACATAGAGACAGTCCTGGAGTATTTCCCCGAAGGGAATCCGGTCTGGAGCAATTATAAAAAAGTGCTGGGGGCGCCTGAGGCGCAGTCGATAGTCGCCAGTCGATAGTTATTATTTGAACAAAAGCGTTGCAAAGCAACGCATACCGAAATTCCTCATTCCTCATTCCTCATTTAAAAATCGGGCTCATCAGCGAAACCACGCCGGTCAGGAAGAGGAAAAAGAGGATCAGCCGGCGCAGGCGTTCCCGATCGAGGCGGTTGCCCAGATGGATCCCGGCCAGAGAGCCGGCAATCACCAGAGGGGTCATCAGCAGACCGTAGAGGAAATAGGCCGCCACCTCAGGCCCCAGCTTCCAGTAGAGCAGCGCCAGCTGTACCGGGGCGGCCAGGAGAAAGAGTGCCGACATGAAGGCCCGGGTCCGCAGGGCGCTCCAGTCGTGGGCCATGAGCCAGAGCACCACCGGCGGGCCGCCCATGGCGATCATCCCCAGCATGATCCCGCTGAGGCCGAAAGCGATCAGGTCCCAGGCAAGAGGCAGCCGCTCCCTTGGCGTGATCCGGATCCAGCGCTGGCTGGCCAGGATCAGCAGCAGCATTGCCCCCACGATCTGCTTGACGGTGACGGGGTCGAGGCGGTTGATGAGATAGAGCAGCGAGATCCCGATGGGCAGGGTCAGATAGCGGATCGCCGAGGCGGGGAGGACGTCCCGCCAGACCACCTCCCGGCGGAGCTTCCAGGTGGCCACCGAGACCTGCACCAGGATCGGCACCGAAGTGAGCGCCACCGCCTGGGCCAGGGAGAGGCCGCTCCAGATCAGCAGCGGGACCGCCAGGAGATTGAAGGCGAAACCGATGACCGACTGGACGAAACTGGAGAGCAGAAGGATCGATGCCGCGAGAAGAAGCGTATCCCAGGGCATCGTCGGGGCCTCAGCGGAAGTAGAGCCCGGCGGCCCGGGCGATCTCCCGGTAGTGGGCGAGATCTTCGGGAGTCTCCGTCAGAACGGGCAGCGAGAGGTCGTAGCTGTAGACGAGCATCAGGGGGCGCTTCTCGAAGAAGAGCGCCCCGCCGATGAGCTCCCGGAGGAAATATCTGACCGCGAACTCCAGGATCTCCAGATCCTCGATCCGGAAGAGGACGTTGCCCTCCCTTATCTCGAACTGCCGGGAGTAGATCATCTCGTCGATCCGGTCCATGAGCTTGATCTTGTAGAGGTAGTTCTGCATATCCCCCAGCTTGAACTCCTGGGTGTGCCAGTAGCAGACCCCGCCGTTCTCGCGGAAAACCCGCCGGGCAAACTCCAGATAGTGGCGCTCCGCCGAGAGGCGGAAGTATTCGCAGTCGAGGAGTTTGATCCGCGGATCGTTCTCGGGGAGCAGCTCGGGGAAGACATCCAGCATGGCATATTCGAAAAAGTCCCGCAGCTCCTCCAGAGACTCCGCCGCATTGGGAAGAATCCGTCCCAGGGGGCCGAACTTTTCGGTGATGCGGGGGTCCTGGGCCTTCATGATAGGGATGACACACTCGTAGCGCATACTCACTCCAGAGATTCCCGAAGCCGGGGAAAAGTTTTGGCGTATTGTATCCCAAAGAGGGAGCAGCAAGCTTTCATTATCCGAAAATACCCTTGGCGGCCACGATGGTGGCGAAGAGCAGGATCACCATCGCCCCGAAACGGCGGATATAGGGGCGGTTGCCGATCATGATGGAGACCACAGTCCCTGCCATGGTCGTGACGATCAGAAAGCCATAGAGGATAAAGAGCAGCGTCACCTCCTGCTGAGGCAGCTCCATCATCGGCCCCTCATGGAACAGAAAGGTCCGCACCCCGATCCAGAGGATCCAGAGATAGAGCAGAACCGAGAAGAAAAAGGCCCAGAAGAGAAACTGCATCTTGCCGCTGCGGCGGATCATCGTCGACTCCTTTTGACCATTCTAT
>JALWZI010000189.1 GCA_027002755.1 Campylobacteraceae bacterium
ATACCGGTGGGCGATGGTCGAGAGGGAATCCCCGCTACGGATGGTATAGGTTTTCTCCTTTTCAGCAGCCAGATGGGAGGGGGTCCGGCTGGCTGAAAGCAGCGAAGGCGCCGTCCCCAACACTATAAAAAGAGGCAAGAGGGTACGTATCATAAGGTTCGTTCCTTTGTCTGCATGTCTTCCGGAATACGCCGATCGTTCAATACTAAAAAATATCATAATTCAAGTATAACATAGTTTTTGCTTAGACTACAAATCAATCCTGTTTCTTTAGCTTGTCTTTTGTCTGTTGCCATGGCTTTGGAGAAACAGGAGAATCGGAATGCATGCTTTTGGTATGGATGGAACTATATCAGGGAAAAAATAACGATCCGCAAATCGTTTGTTAACCTCTTGTAGACAGGCGGTGCTCTCGAGAGGCTATAATGTAGGAACGAAAAAGGAGTCGGTATGCAAGGCAAGATAGTGACAATCCTGATTTGTGGACTGCTCTTGAGCGGCTGTGGCGGGGAACAGAACGACCGGAACACGAAGGGTGTCTCCCGCCCTCATCTGATTCCGCCGAAAGCATCGCCGGCTGCCCTCCCCTCTTCTTCTCCGGTTGTGCCGCGATCCCGTAACCTTCAACCGGCCTCTCCCTCTCTGGGCTCCTCCGGTTTGAAAAAGATGGGGGTGGAGGTGGAACCGGGACGGATCATCATCGATACGCGCCGGGCCAAAGCCTATCTGGATGCCCTGGGCCGTCAACTGGAGCGCGGGATTCGTCAGGGAAGCCAAAAGGCCGGGCAATACGCACCGCAGGAAACCGATCTGGGGATCCGTGTATCACCGGACAGGGTGGAGATCGATCTGAACAGAACACGCCACTTCATGCAGGAATGGATCGAAGCGGTGAGAATATTCGGTGAGGAGTTGAATCGCTCCCTTGGCCCCCTGCCCTGAGGCGGGAGTATGGGAAGCGGTGTTATTTTGCCAGGGCGGCTTTGGAGGTTTCCGCCAGCTGGGTGAAGGCGGCGGGATTGTTCATGGCCATATCGGCCAGGATCTTGCGGTCCAGCTCGACGCCGGCCAGTTTCAGGCCGTGCATGAAGCGGGAGTAGTTCATGTCGTTCAGGCGGGCGGCCGCGTTGATCCGGATGATCCAGAGCTTGCGGAAATCGCGTTTGCGCTGTCTTCTATCTCTATAGGCATAGACCAGAGAGCGCTCGAGCTGCTCTTTGGCCTTTCTGAAATGTTTGCGGCGTCCGCTGTAGAAACCGCGGGCCTGCTTCAGGAGTTTCTTGTGCCGCCGATGGCGGGTCATTCCGTTTTTGACTCTCATAGGTGCTTTCCTTTACCTTGATTTTCTTTTTGAAAAGTCAGGTGTCGGACATTCTCTCTGTCCGAACTTGCCCCTGATCGGGGGAGCATGACGGATCGCCTTAGGCGATCATCTCTTTGATGTTCTTGGCATCGGCCTTGTCGACGTATTTGGCTTTGCGCATCTGGCGATGATGCTTGCCGTCCACTTTGGTCAGAATGTGGCTGCGAAACGCGGTGCCGCGTTTGATCTTGCCGCTCTTCTTGACCTTGAAGCGTTTGACGGCGCCCTTGACGCTTTTCATCTTCGGCATGACGGTCCTTTCAATAGTTGTCTATTCTCTATAGAGATAGAAAATGGGACGGTATTATACCCAACTCTTATTAAGCAAAGCTGGATCGTGGCGTCTCAAAGCGCGGGCCGCCAGACCAGAGCGATCTCCTGGATGTGTATATCGCTCTTTTTCGGCCGTAGAGCGAAAGACTCTATCGGATAGTTCTCCAGCGAATACTTGGCGTCGATGGCGTCGATCTTCTCTTCCAGTTCATCGGCGAGTTCTTCGAGTTTCTCCCGGACTGCCTCGACCCGCTCCTCGGCCCGGCTCAGATCCCCCCGTTCTTTCAGAACCCGACCGCTGCGGTTGATGGCCGTGCCGATCTTGCTGGCGGAAGGACCGCGTCCTCCAAAGAGGGCTCCGAGGATGGAAGCTCCCACACTGATGAGGGAACTGGTTTGATCCGCTTTCTCCTTATCGACCCGGTCCTGGGCCCGTTTGAGCTGATCCTGCAGACGAGCCTCTTTGGCGCCATAGCGCTCCTGCAGCTTTTCGATCTCCGCCTCTTTGAGTTCGTCCAGCCGCTCCCGGACCCGGACCATGAAGTCGGATTCACTTTCGCCCGGCGTGGATTCCAGACGAAGTTTGCGGCAGCGGAAGAGGGAGAGCCGTTCGTTCTGATAGAGGAGGTCTTTCAAAGCGGCTGCACTTTTGCGCAGGCCCGAATCCCGGCTGACGAAGCCGGGCAGAGGAGCGAAACGGGCTTGGCTGGGCGCTTTGACCGGCCAGCGATCGAAGGGAAGATCCTCCACCTGGCGCCCTTCCCAGTCGGGTCCGCTCATAGTGGGGTCCAGCTCCAGCAAGTCGGTCTCTGCCACACGCTGGTCGATGCCCCGCCGTTGGTCATGATACTCGATTTCGCAGCGGGCAGCCAACCAGGGCCGGTAGCGATGGGTCCCGGAGGGATCGGGTTCGTAATGCTGGGGAATGGAAGCCTCCAGGACCGGGGCACTGCCGTAACCGTCGGCCTCTTTGCGTTGCGGAGCGGCGGCATCGGAGGATCCCGGTCGCGTCCTGTCCGCCATGAGTTGTGAGATCTCCTCCTTGGTCAGAGGGCCTTTGAGGTAGCTCATGACCCAGCGGGTGACGAAGAGTCGGATCCCTTCCAGATGGGCGCTTTTGAGGAAGAAGGTCCGTTTGGGGAGGTTGGCCAGGGTCCGGGCGATCTCTTCGCGACTGATCTGCTCGTCGGCTTTACCCCCCAGCCCGTCGATGACCCGGTCGATATCCTGACGGGTCTGAAGCCGCCCGATGAACCAGGTGCCGATATTGGAGAGCCCTTTGTAGTCCAGGTCGACGGGATTCTGGGTGCTGAGGACGATCCCGGTTCCGTAGGCCCTTGCCTGCTTGAGCAGGGTGATCATGGGCTCCTTGGAGGGCGGGTTCTTGACCGGTGGGAAGAAGCCGTAGATCTCGTCCATATAGAGGAGATTCCGCAGTCGGGTGGAACCGCTCTGCATCCGCATCCAGGCGATATATTTGTTGAGCAGCAGGGTGACGAAAAACATCCGCTCTTCGTCGCTGAGGTGGGCGATGGTGAAGATGGAGATCTTCGCCCTCCCCTCCTCGTCGTAGAGCAGCTTCTGGATATCGAGGCTTTCACCGCTGAGCCAGTTGAGGAAGCCGGGCGAGGCAATGACACTGTTGAAGCGGGTGGCGAAGCGGAAGCGCTCCTTTTCGGGGTAGAAACTCTCCAGCGGCAGGACCCCGACCTTCTTGAAGGGCGGAGTGACGATCCGGCCGATAAGCTTTTCGAGATTGAGATCCTCTCCGTTGCTCCAGGCGTGGCTGATGATCTGGGCCAGGAGAATGTACTCTTTGGATTCCAGAGGATCGGCCTCGATATCCAGCAGAGCCAGAAGTCCGCTGACGGTGCTTTTGAGATAGGCGGCGAGATTGTCTCCGTCGGAGAGGATCGCCTCGGGAGGCACCTGCAGCGAGCTCATCAGATTGATCGGGACCCCGGCCCGGCTCCCCGGGGTGTAGATCGTCTTGGGGACCTGTTGGAAGCGGGCGACACGGTCGCTATCCTGCCCCCAACTCTCGATCCCCTCTTTCCAGGTTTTGGCGGTCTTGTCGGCATACTCCATCGGGTCGACGCCCTTGGCTTTGGCTTCCTCTTCGACCCAGGGCAGGAAACTCTCGGGACGGAACTGGGGATCGGTCAGACAGAGATCCCCCATATCTCCCTTGGGATCGATGACGATGGAGGGGATGTTGTCGATGGCCGCCTCTTCCAGCAGATCGATCCCCAGCCCGGTCTTGCCGCTGCCGGTCATTCCGATGATGGCGGCGTGGGTAGTGAAGTTTTTGTTCTTGAGCAGGGTCAAAAGGTCGGTGGCCTCCATCGTCTGAGGGTCGACATCTTTCCCCAGATAGAAGAGCCCCGCTTTTTCGTAGATCGCCTTCTCTCCCATTTCTCCCCCTTTTGAATGGATTTTCGTCTATTTTATACTCTTTATGCGGAAGATAACTTGAGATCATCTTCCCGCTTTTCGGAGAACCGATTCCGGTCTGCTATAATAGATGATAGCGATAATTCTCTGTAAAAAGTTAGACAAAAGGAAGAAAATGTTCAAAGGATTTGTTATCCTCGCGGTGATTGGAGGACTTTTCGCCTATTTCGTCTTCAATTTTGTCGGACAGGTCGAAGAGGACGATCCGACGACACAGCTCAGCAAAGATGCGAAAAAGGCAAAGGAGTTTGCCAAATATTACAAAAAAGATGCAGCGGGATACCCGGTACTGGTCTTCGGTAACACACCGATCGCCAAAGCTAGGGAAGTCTGGAAAGAGAGTCCGGTAATGAGAGAAGTGCTGGATCTTTTCCCTCAATTCGAGCTGATGAAAGGGACGATCAACACCCAGGTGGATGACGGCCCGTTCCGGCGTTATCTGCTCAAAAGACTCGATGAGGTGGAGAGCCAATATCTTGGAGGTGCGATCGATTCCGACAAAGCCAAAGAGATGCTTCAGAATCTCTAAACGTTCATCCCTCTTCCCTGTTTTTGATCTTTTCCAGCCACTCGGCAAGTCTCTTTTCATA
>JALWZI010000190.1:0-2368 GCA_027002755.1 Campylobacteraceae bacterium
CTCTCGCCATCTGGGCAATGGTGGCGATTCGATTGGCGGGGCTGAGTGCCTCATCGAGCAAGACTTTGACAAAAGCGGAGCCGACGATGACACCGTCGACTCCCTTCGCCTTTTCCTTCGCTGTTTCGGGATTGACGCCGAAGCCCACATAGACCGGAGTCTGTGTCGCTTCCCGGATCCGGGAGATCACCGGAGCCAGCTCTTCGCTCTGGCCGCTGCCGGTGATTCCGGCGTAGGCGACCAGATAGATGAACTTTTCGGCCTCCCGGCTGATCATGGCGATCCGTTCCGGTGTATCCGTGGGAGCGATGAAATCGATCAGGCTCAGACCGGATTCCCGGATCATCGGTTGGTAGGGCTGTGCCTCCTCGAAAGGAAGATCGGGGATGATGAAACCGTTGACACCGGCGTCACGGGCTTCTTCGATGAAACGTTCCATCCCCAGATGGTAGAAGGGGTTGAAATAACCCATCCAGAGGGTATCGATCGCCGGAGCGATCTCCCGGGAGATCTCGAAGAGATGCTGCAGACGAAACCCCTGTTGCAGAGCTCGTAGATTGGCGGTTTCGATGACCGGTCCGTCGGCGACCGGATCGGAAAAAGGGATACCCAGCTCCAGGGTGTCGACCCCCGCTTCGGCCAGGGCCATGGCCAGGTCGACAGTGAAATATCTGTCGGGATATCCGGTGGTGATATAGGCAACCAGTCGTTTCACGCATTGTCCTGTGTGATAAAGTTGGGGATATTATACTGATTTTGGATAAAATCACTTCAGATTGAGAAAGGGAGGTCATTCCCATGAGTATCCAGTCGGCACCGATCGACAAAAAGATCACTGTCCGGACCATTCGGGAGATGAAGGGGCGGGAACCCGTGACGATGATCACCGCCTACGATGCGCTCTTTGCGGGCCTGTTCGACGGCGAGGTGGAGATGATCCTGGTCGGCGACAGTCTCAATATGAGCTTCTATGCCGAGCCCGACACCCTCAGCGCCACCCTGGATCAGATGATCTACCACACCAAGGCGGTCTGCAAAGGTGCCCGTCTGCCGCTGATCGTCTTCGATATGCCCTTCGGGACCTATGCGACTCCGGAGCAGGCCCTCGGGAGTGCCACCCGGGTCTTTCGGGAGACCTGTGCCGAAGCGGTCAAGATCGAAGGGGGCCGGGAGAAAGCTCCCATCGTTCGAAAACTCACTGAAAACGGTATCGCCGTCGTCGCCCACATCGGTCTGATGCCCCAGTCGGTCCGGGCCGAAGGGGGCTACCGGGTTCAGGGGCGCAGTGAAGAGGAGGCGAAGAGCCTCATGGAAGATGCGCTGGCTCTGCAGGAGGCGGGAGCTTTCGCCCTGCTGCTGGAGGGGATGAAGGCCGAGGTGGCGACCCGGATCACCGAGACGGTAAAGATCCCCACCATCGGTATCGGCGCCGGTAACGGCACCGACGGACAGGTTCTGGTCTGGAGCGATATGTTCGGATTTTTCGAAGCTTTCAAGCCCAAATTCGTCAAACGCTATCTCAACGGAGCGGATTTGATCCGTGATGCTCTGCGTCAGTACCGGGAAGAGGTCCGGAGTCGGGCCTTTCCGGATGAAGAACACTCGTATTGAATGAGGAATGAGGAATGAGGAATGAGGAACCGAAGGTGCCTTTGGCGCCGATATTGGTTATTGGTTATTGGTTATTGGAAAAGGTTTTTCGTTGTTTGGGAATCGTCGGCAGTCGGCAGTCGGCAGTCGGCAGTAAAGTCGCCTTCGGCGATTTTATTCGTCGTTTGTCGTTTGTCGATTGTCGATTGAATAAAAACGTTGTGGAACAGCGTATACCGAAATCATTCACCATTCACCATTCACCATTCACCATTCGAAAGCGTAGCTTTCAGTTTCTCATTCCTCACTCCTCATTCCTCATTTTCGCTCCCAAAGGAGCGAACTGATGGAGCGGATCGTCGAGTTCGAGCGCTTCGAGGGGGAGAGCGGGTATGAGCGGACGCTGCGTCCTTCCAGCTGGGACGAATATGTGGGCCAGGAGAAGATCAAAAAGAATCTCCAGGTCTTTATCCAGGCTTCTTTGAAGCGCTCCGAGGCGCTGGACCACATCCTCTTCTTCGGTCCTCCCGGCCTGGGCAAGACGACCCTGGCCAATATCATCTCCAGCGAGATGGGGGCCAGCATCAAGACCACCGCCGCACCGATGATCGAAAAGTCAGGGGATCTGGCGGCGCTGCTGACCAACATCGAAGAGGGGGACATCCTCTTCATCGACGAGATCCACCGGATGAGTCCGGCGATCGAGGAGATCCTCTATCCGGCCATGGAGGATTACCGCCTCGATATCATCATCGGCAGCGGCCCGGCGGCCCAGGCG
>JALWZI010000190.1:2378-4679 GCA_027002755.1 Campylobacteraceae bacterium
ACCCTGATTGGAGCCACGACCCGGGCGGGGATGCTCTCCAACCCTTTGCGGGAACGTTTCGGCATGCACTTTCGGATGGAGTTCTACAGCTCGGAAGAGCTGGCACGGATCGTGGAGCAGGCGGCGGAGAAACTGGCCATCGGGATCGACAGGGATGCGGCGCTGGAGATCGCCCGTCGCAGCCGGGGAACCCCCCGGATCGCCCTGCGGCTGCTTCGGCGGGTACGGGATTTCGCCGAGGTGGCCGACGAGACGGAGATCTCCCTGAAGACCGCCCGGTACGGTTTGGATCAGTTGGGAGTCAATCATATCGGTTTTGATGAGCAGGATCTGCGCTTGCTGGAGCTGCTGATCTCTGCCAAGGGCCGTCCGATGGGTCTGAGTACCATCGCGGCGGCTCTGAGCGAGGATGAAGGGACCATCGAGGAGGTGATCGAGCCCTATCTGATCGCCAACGGCTACATAGAGCGGACGGCTCGTGGGCGGATCGCCACGCCCAAAAGCTATGAGCTGTTCCGTCTGAGTCCTCCGACGACGGAAGGAGGACTCTTTGGATAGGCGAAGCCTGTTCGTGCTGATTCTCTTCGGGCTGGCGCTCTGGGGAGCCTACTCCATCTATGCTCCGTTTCTCCTGAGCATGGTGGTTGCGGTGCTGTTGGCAATGGCCACCAGCAATCTGACCCAGTACCTGGCGACGACACTGCGTTCGCGCAAACTGGCGACGGTGATCATGGTCCTGTTGCTGATCCTGCTGATCCTGGCGCCGATCATCTATATTGCCACCACCGGGGTGGAGTATCTGACCCGTCTGGATCAGGAGACGATCCGGGAGATCTTTGCCAAAACACGCAGTCTCACCGAGCATATTCCCTATGTCAACCACTGGGTGGATCAGTACCTGAAGGCGGACAAGGTCCTCCCCTATCTCCAGGAGATCACTCTCTACGCGACCCGGATGGGGAGTAAAGGGGTCGGTTTTGTCAAAAATGTGGTGTTGGTGATCACCTTCTATGCAGCGGTGGTCTATTATCAGGAAAAATTCCTCGCCATGCTGGAGGCCCTGATCCCCGCACCGCCCCGCGAAAGCCGGGAGATGGTGGACGAGGTCTCTTCCACCATGGAAGTAGTGATCTACTCCATCATCATGACGGCGGTCTTCGAAGGATTTCTTTTCGGGATATTCGTCAGTTATTTCGGTTTCGACGGATTGCTTTTCGGGGCGATCTACGGCTTCGCCTCGCTGATCCCTGTCGTAGGGGGTGCTCTGGTCTGGGTACCGCTCTCACTCTATACCTGGAGTGAACTGGGGGCCAATGCGGCCCTGATCATCGCGGCCTATTCCGTGGTGGTCATCTCCATCGTCGCCGATACCTTCGTCAAGCCGGTGATCATCAAAATGATCAAAGAGCGGCTGCTCCATGTTCAGACCCGGATCGATGAACTGGTGATCTTCTTTTCCATTATTGCGGGAATGAGCACCTACGGATTCTGGGGGATGATCCTGGGCCCGGCGATCACTACGTTTCTCTTCGCGGCGACACGGATCTACCTGGAGTACAGCCGCGCCGTCGATACGGAGAGTGACTGAGACAGCGCTTTTATCCTAACCGTGCTATGATTTGTTAACGAAAACTGTAAAGTGTGTGATTCAAGGGAGCGAGATGGACAATGACAAAATGAAGATCCTTATCATCGAGGACGATCCCGAACTGGCGATGGTTCTCAGCAGCTATCTCAGCAAGTACGGCATGGAGGTGACAGCAGTGGAGGATCCCTACATCGGGCTCTCCACCCTGACCCAGCAGGATTTCGATCTGGTGATCCTGGACCTGACCCTGCCGGGGATGGACGGTCTGGAGGTGGTGGAGAAGATCCGGGAGAAATCGGATATCCCCATCATCATCTCCTCGGCAAGGGACGATATTACCGACAAAGTGATCGGCATGGAGCGGGGCGCCGACGACTATATGCCCAAACCCTACGACCCAAGGGAGCTGGTCACCCGGATCAAAACGATCCTTCGGCGGACCGGCGGTGCCAAAAAGAAAGAGGAGTCGATCTTCGATCTGGACAAGGAGGGTCGGGTGATCCGTTTCAAAGGTATTCCTCTGGAGCTGACCGCGGCGGAGTTCGATGTGCTGGCGATGCTGATCCAGCATATGAACGCGGCGGTGAGCCGGGAGCAGCTGCTTTACGAGAGTGAACATATCGACGATGCCAGCTCCGTCAAGAACATCGACGTCATCATTTCAAGGATCCGTCACAAGATCGCCAAGATCGATCCCGACCATACCTACATCC
>JALWZI010000191.1 GCA_027002755.1 Campylobacteraceae bacterium
CAGATCACCCCCTGGGTCACCCCTTCGGTCAGGACCCCCTTGCCGTAATCGGAGATCAGCACCGTATCGATCCCCTCATCCAGCAGTCTCCCGATCCGCTCCAAAAGCTTCGCTTCACTCTCCGCAGTCACCGATTGGCGGGTTTCACTGTCGAAACGGATCACCTGCTGATGGGAAGCGATCACCCGACTCTTGCGGGTCGTGGTGCGGCCGCCGTCTTTCAACAGTGCCGAAGTCCCTACCCCCAGCGCCTCCAGCATACGCTCGAGGCGCTCACCGTCCGCATCGGCACCGATGACCGAGGCCACCTCCACCTCCGCCCCCAGAGCCACCAGGTTGTTCACCACATTCCCGGCCCCGCCGAGCACTTCCGTCTCCCGGCTCACATCGATCACCGGCACCGGCGCTTCGGGAGAGATCCGCTCGGTTTTGCCCCAAAGGTAATGATCGATCATCAGATCCCCGACAACGAGGAGTCTCGGGCGCGCCGCTTCGTAGTTACGCATGAGTCACTTCGCTTTCGTCGTTTGTCGTTTGTCGTTTGTCGTTAGACAGATAACGCTTCTTCAAGCCAACAATCATTTTACCGATATCCTCCAATTCTGCGATCCAGCAAAAGCCTTGATCTTTTTCAATATAGTCGATTTTCATACCGATGAAAATCTGTGTTTTCAACTCAGCAGCCGATCCCTGTGCAATGTCCAGAAAACGATAACTCTCTTTGTCGGAAACTCTCTCAACCCCTTCCGCAATATTCGAAGGGATCGATAGACTCGAGCGCGTTATTTGATCTTTGAAACCGTAATCTTTGGCATTTCGGAAATAGAGATAGATCTCCGCACTTAAAGCCGCAGACTTTTTCCAAACATCCAGTTTTTCACATTTCATCGACTACTCCATTTCAAACTCAAACGACAAAGAGGGGCGGAGCCCTGTTCAAACGACAAACGACGACTTTTATCGACCGGAAACTTCCGTCTCAAAGAGACGTTTGATCTCCGGCAAATATCTCCTAATGCCTTCCTCCAGCGTCACTTCCGGCTCATACCCCAGAAACTCCCGGGTCGGTTCGATGTCGGCCTGGGTGAAGAACTGGTACTGCCCCACGAAGGGATTGGGGATGTATTCGCAGGGGAGGTTCGTCCCCAGCTGTTCCTGGAGGATGTCGACGATATCCTGGAAACTGCGGGCTTTACCGGTGCCGACGTTATAGACGCCGCTTTTTTTGGGATCACAGGCTTTGATGTTGGCCTGGATGATGTCGTCGATGTAGATGAAATCGCGGAGGATTTTGTCGCTCCCTTCGAAAAGCCTGGGGTTTTTGCCCGCCAGGATCTGGTGGCCGAACTGGAGCACCATGGAAGCGGTTTTGTTCTTGAAATACTCCCTCGGGCCGTAGACATTGAAATAGCGCAGCCCCACGATGGGCCGGTCGCTCCTTTTCATCCACTCGTAGGCCAGATGGTCCATGGCCAGCTTGCTGAACCCGTAGATATTGGCCGGATCCGCCCGCCCCGCGGTCTGGGGCGCGGGGGCGTTGCCGTAGGTGGCGCCGCTGCTGGCGTAGATCATCGCCGCGCCCATCTCTTCGGCCATCTGCAACAGGTCTTTGAAGGCGTTGAGATTGGTCCGCATCATGATGTTCTGGTCGTTGACGGTGGTATCGCTGATGGCCGCCTCGTGGAAGATGTAGTCGAAGCGGAAGTCCCGCAGGCGGTTCAGATCCTCCGGATCGGTGATATCGCCGGTGATGATCTCCCCGGTGAACCCCTGGAGATTTTTGTAGTGTCCGAAGCTGCGCAGGTTGCCGTTGGCGAAGGTCTCTCCGGTGCGGAAGAGGTCGAAGACCACCACCCGGGCGTCGGGATAGTTCTCCTGAAACCAAAAGGCCAGATTGGAGCCGATAAACCCGGCTCCCCCCGTGATCAGAATCGTTTTGCCGTTAAAATCCATTGAGTTCCTTCCATTGGAGAGCTTGATCGGGCGGGACGAGCGCCCGGTGTCCCACGCCCGCCGCTTCCGCCGCTTCGATATCCGTGGCCTTGTCGCCGATCATCCAGGAGGCCGGCATATCCAGGTCGAATCGTCGGGCGGCCTCCAGGAACATCCCCGGCTGCGGCTTGCGGCAGGCGCACTGCTCCTCGGGAGCATGGGGGCAGAAAAAGACCTGTTCTCTGCCAATCCCGATCCCTGCCTCCCGCATCTTCTCCAGCATATGGGCCGTCACCTTCTCGAAATCGGCCTCCGAATAGTAGCCCCGCCCGATCCCCGACTGATTGGTCACGACAATGGGCAGATACCCCTCGGATTCCGCTTCGCGGATCAGTTCCAGGATCCCCTCGACGAATTCGAAATCCTCTACCCGGCCGACATAGCCGTGATCCACGTTGATCACGCCGTCCCGGTCCAGAAACAGTGCTTTGCGCTTCGCCATCGGTCTCCCGGCTCTCTTTTTGGGCTTTATTATACCCCATCGGGGCTGAGGCGTCCGACAAAGGGTCGTATATCTCCCAGACCGCGGCAGAACGGGATCTGGAGCCCTCTTCAAAATTTTTCGATATAATCGCCCTTATTCCTCAACCACAAGCTTCATTCCTGAAGGAGAAATCATTACCATGCCCCCCAAGAAATCTCAGAAAAAAGAGACGATGAAAACGATCGAGGCCCTGTTCGACAAAGCCAAAAAGGGCGATATGATCACCTTCGAGAATCTCGCCAAAGAGTTCGACAAAGCCCCGACTGCCGCCCAGGCCAAAAAGATCCTGAAACTGGCCCAGGACAAAGGCGTTCAGATCGTCTCCGCCTCCGAATACGCCAAACACCTCACCGTACAGGAGGAGGAGCGCAAAGAGGCGGAACGCAAAAAGCTCAGTGACGGCGAGATCGAAGAGGAGTTCGATATCACCAAGGAGAAGGAGCTCCTGGAGTGGAGCCGCTCCGATTCCCCCGTGCGGATGTACCTGCGGGAGATGGGCAAGATCCCCCTGCTGACCAAGGAGGAGGAGATCGAGCTGAGCAAGCAGATCGAAGAGGGCGAAGATATCATCATCGACGCCATCTGCTCCGTCCCCTATCTCATCGACTACATCCTCAATTACAAAGAACCCCTGCTCAACCGGGAACGCCGGGTCAAGGAGCTCTTCAAGAGTTTCGAGGACAGCAGCAGCGACGACGAGGATGAAGAGGTCGACGAAGCGACCAGCAAATCCCGCAAGGCCGACAAACGGGTCACCCAGGTCGTCGAGAGTTTCAAGGCCCTGGAAAAGGCCAAAAAAGAGTGGCTCAAAGAGCGCAACAAGCTCATGAAACTCCAGGAAGAGGGCGAAGCCGACGAGGAGACGATCTTTCACGAGCGGCTCAAGGTCGCCTTCCGCAAGCACCAGCTCAAGGAGGCCCTGCTCAACCTGGGGCCCACCAGCAAACTGATCAACGAGCTGGTCAAAGCGATGGAGACGGCGCTCAAGAGCGACGACGGCTTCGAGAAGGAGCTCAAGCGCCTCGAATACCGCCTCCAGCTCTTCAACGACCAGCTGCGGGAGAATCACCAGAAGATCCTGGACAATATCGTCAACATGTCCAAAGAGGAGATCGCCGCCGCGGTCCCCGAGACGACGATGGTGAGCACCTATGTCCAGATCAAGAAGCTCTTCGAGACCCGGGAGGCGAGCAAGAACAGCTTCGACCTGCCCCCGGAGAAACTGGAGGAGATCCTGGAGCAGATCCGCATCGGCAAGGCCAAGAGTGAACGGGCCAAGACCCGAATGGCCAAGTCCAACCTGCGCCTGGTCGTCTCCATCGCCAAGCGCTACACCAACCGGGGACTGCCCTTCCTCGACCTGATCCAGGAGGGGAACATCGGCCTGATGAAGGCAGTGGACAAGTTCGAGTACCAGAAGGGGTACAAGTTCTCCACCTACGCCACCTGGTGGATCCGCCAGGCCATCAGCCGGGCCATCGCCGACCAGGCGCGGACGATCCGGATCCCGATCCACATGATCGAGACCATCAACCGGATCAACAAGATCATCCGCAAACATCTCCAGGAGACCGGCAAAGAGCCCGATCTGGAGACCATCGCCGAAGAGGTGGGCCTGAGTGTGGACAAGGTCAAGAACGTCATCAAGATCACCAAAGAGCCCGTCAGCCTCGAAACCCCGGTCGGTGACGAAGAGGACGGACGCTTCGGAGACTTCATCGAGGACAAGAACAGCATCAGCCCCACCGAAGCGGTCCTCAACGACGATCTCAACCAGCAGATCGACGAGGTCCTCAGCCAGCTCAACGAACGTGAGCAGGCGGTGATCCGGATGCGCTTCGGCCTCCTGGAGGATATGAGCGACCGGACCCTGGAAGAGATCGGCAAAGAGCTCAACGTCACCCGCGAGCGGGTCCGCCAGATCGAATCCAGCGCCATCAAGAAGCTCAAGCATCCCAAGGTGGGACGGAAGCTGAAGAACTATATCGAGGAGTGAGGTTTGAACCACACTCCTCGGGTCATTGGTCATTAGTCATTGGCGATTAGGAGGGGAGATATTGTGAAAAACGATCGAAGCGAACCGAAATTCTTCGCTTTAATTATCGGCACCGAGATCCTCAACCGACGCCGAAAGGACAGACACTTCGACTTCCTCTCCCGGGAGCTCCTGGAGCGCGGTTACAGACTCTCCGGC
>JALWZI010000192.1 GCA_027002755.1 Campylobacteraceae bacterium
GCTCTGGGGTGAAACGTCTGATCTCCATACACCACATCTCCGTGACGGGTCTTCTCGAACCTGATCTCCAGCGTGCCGGTTTTGCCTCCCCGGGAACCGCGGACAGTACCGTGTAGCTCCGTCGAGCCTTTGGTTCCCGGGGTGAAGCGGAATCCCCGCCTTCGGAGCTGCTCGGGCTGGAAGAACTGCATCGTCACCTGATGACCGCGGATCCTGCCGATCCAGAGGCCGGTCTTTTTAGAACCGATCCTTCCGCGGGAGACATCGAGATACATATTGGAGGCGGTCGAGCGTATGAGATAGCGATTGCCCTGAACGCTCATATGAAAATCCATCCATTCTCCGTCATGGTGCATATCGGCGCGAAAGCTCCGCTCCATCGGTACCGGGGAGGGATAGGGAGAGATACCGGTGATGTTCCATTGGGTCACCTTCCAGCGCCCATCCAGCCCCCCGCGTTTGTGAACCTTTTCCAGTACCATGTGCTCTCTTTGCCGCACACCGTAGAAGTCCATCTCTCCGTCCAGGACCATCGTATAGGGCGCACCGCAATCGATCCTCCCCGCCATCCCCGTCAGCGTCACCACCAACCAGACGATCAGCCTTCTCATCGTTCCCTCCTTCTCTTTATTATACTCCCGGAAAGAGAAGAAGGCGGCTGTGTTATAATCGACACATGCTCACAAAATACACGTTGATCGTCATGATGTTGATTCTGCCGATGATAGGGATGGCGGGTCCTATAGCTCCTATCGACAAAAAGATCGAAGCTCGTATGCGCAAGGGGCACTCCTACAAAGACGGTTGTCCCGTGAAATTGAAGGATCTGCGCTATCTCAGGCTTCGCTACCACGGTTTTGACGGCAAGGACCATACCGGAGAGATGATCGTCCACAAAAACGTGGCCCATGAAGTGGTGAAAATCTTCGGCGAACTCTACCGGATGCACTATCCCATCCACCGGATGCGCCTGGTGAGTGACTACGGCGGCAGCGACTTCCGCTCCATCGAGGCCGACAATACCTCCGCCTTCAACTGCCGCCCCGTTACCGGGGGCAAAAAGTGGTCCAACCACGCCCACGGCAAAGCGATCGACATCAATCCGATCGAAAACCCCTATATATCACGCAACGGCCGCATCAGTCACAAAGCCTCCCTGAAATTCCGGGACCGCAAACGCAAGAATCCATCCAGGCCTGAATACCGTGCCGTTTTACTGCCGGGGGACCCGGCGGTGAGAGCTTTCAAAAAGCGTGGCTGGCGCTGGGGCGGAGATTGGCGCAGTATCAAGGATTATCAGCACTTCGATAAAAATCGAAGGTGAACTGATACAACGTGTTCCAGTCCATTCTTTCTATTGACTTTTTATAAAATCCGGTATTAAACTTACAATACAAGTACAATTAAAAGGAGGAAAGTATGAAACGCTACAGTCTCATTGTCACTATCCTTCTGTTCGGTCTGAGCGGATGTATGACTCCGCCGCCTCAGCTAGGTCAGCCGCCTGAAGCTCAACCTCCTGCCAAAGGCAAGCCGGTAACGGTAGTCCAGCAAAATCCCAAACTCAAAAAGGCGGCTCACCCTGCCAACGCTCCACATCTCAGACAGGATGTCAAACCGCCCAAGCTTTGACCGTCACTAGCGCCTATACCGGCACTGTCGACGGCTCGATTTCACTTAAAAGAATGTCGTCTTTATACCCTCTTTTTTGAGGGGGCGGCGAAAGACTCCAGCACCATTCCGATCACACCCGCCAGCATCACCATATAGGCCAAAAAGCGTACGATTCCGGCGATCAACCCATCGTAACGAACCCATCCCACCCGTGAGAGCAGATAGTTGAAATCGTGATAGCCGTCCACCCCCAGGAAAGCTTTGGACGCGGGAACGAAGAGTCCCTCATGGGCCGTCGAAATGTACCAGGCTGTGTACTGCATGGAAAAGCCCAGGAAAAAGAGCGCCACCATCGCCCCGAAACGATCGCCTCTGCGCCAGAAGTACCAGGCGATTCCCGCCGGAAAGAGCCACTGGAAGACTGTCCCCATCGCCGCCGTGATCCACTGAGAACAGGGTAGAAGATAGCAGACCCCATGCCCCGCCTCATGGACGATCCCCAGCGTCTGACCTGCGACGAAGTGGATCAGCATGAAGAGAAACTTCGGATCAGTCAGGGAAAAGGTCGCCGACAGGTGATGCCCGAGATAGCCGCTGTAATGGGGAAAGAGGAGAAAAAAGATCAGCAGGATCACCGTGAGAAGCTTTTTGGCGGCGGGGTTCATGCCGGCAGAGGCTTTGAGATCCATACAATCGGTTCTACTTTTTGCGGGAGGCCGGCTTATTCACGGTGCCGCGGGGATAGGTATCGAAGAGCATCTCCGCCACCGCTTCCGCCTCCGCTTTCGTGAGGGTCTTTTCCATCGAAGGCATCAGTCCGTAGCGGTCCAGCGAAGGACAGAGCGCCTTGTCGATGCTGGGGGCCCGGACATAGTCGGCGATGAAACGGACCGCATCCTCCCGGATCGGATACTTCTCTTTGACCTTCAGCATCACCTCCTCGACGGGAGGTCCCAGCAGCTTCTCCCGCTCGGAAGGAGTCACCTGCCGGGTCGTATGACAGAGCTGACACTTGGCATGGAAGATCTCTGCGGCGTCGGGCGTTCCGGCCATCGCAAGGCTTCCCGTCATCAAGGTCAACAAAGCGTTCATCACTCCGGATCTTTTCATCGGCAATCATCTCCCCAGTTGCCTCTGCCGGCAACGATTTGGAGGAATCTTAGCACAGGATCCTATACCGATGATGAACCGTGGCTCTCCCGCTCCGCCTCCAGCAGAACCTCCTGCCGCGGGACCGCCAGCTCCAGCGACGATTCGTCTACGATCTCGAGGATCCTCTTGATCACATCCTGTTTGACCCGGAGCCACTCCTCCCAGTTGACCGAGATCGAAAAGGCGTAGATCAGGATGTTCATGGAGTACTCCCCGATCTCGTCCAGATAGACCAGCAGCGTCCGCCGCACGCCGTATCTGTCCTCGATGTTGAAGAGGCCGTTCTCGTAGGTCTTTTTCATCCGTCGGATGTAGCGGAGTTTGTTTTTGTTGACGATATCGGGATGACGGTGGAGCATCTCGTAGATCTCGAAGATCACCCTCTCCAGCTCCCGGGTGTCGGTGGTGAGCTTGAGGCGCAGGTGGAATTTGATCCTCCGGCCCACCATCCGCCGGGTCCAGTTCTTGACGTAGGTGTTGGCCAGGATCGAGTTGGGGACGGTGACCAGAGCGTTGTCGAAGGTCCGGATCTTGGTGGAAGTCAGCCCCATCTCCGTGACGAAGCCCTCCACCTGATCGGTCTCGATCCAGTCCCCCTGCCGAAAAGCATCCTCGCTCACCAGCCGCACCGAATCGAGGAAGTTGGTGATGGTATCCTTGGCCCCCAGGCCGATGATAGCTCCTCCGATCCCCAGAGAGGTCACAAGGGCTGTCAGGTTGACCCCCAGCCGGGAGAGGACCAGCAGAACGAAGAGAAAGGCCAGAAAAACCCGGGAGATATTCAAAAAAAGGTTGTAGAGCTCCGCCCTGGCCTCTTTTTGGCGCTTGATCTTGCTGGTGAGCATCAGGTAGAGCAGGAACTTGACGATCTCGTAGATCCACCAGAAGAAAAAGAGCCAGTAGAAGGTGAAGAAGATCGTATCGAGCCACGACGTCACCAGGAAGATCTCCACGGCCTGCTTCAGCAGATAGACCGTCAGGAGCAGCCGCAGAGGACGCAGGATCTTGTCGATCCGCACAAAGAGCAGTCGATAGAACCCCTCCCTCCGATGGGTGTAGAGGGCGTATTTGATCCAGCGCAGCAGGGGCCGGCGCAGAAACCAGTTGAGCGCTGCCGCCAGCAGAACGAACATCAGTGCCACCAGCAGCTCCCCCGGCGTTGCGTGGATCCAGGTGACGTAGTGGACCACATTCTCCGGAAGCCGGCTGTTGATGAGGCTGATCAGATGTTCCATAGGATCAATTGTATCCAAACTCCTCATAAAACCGGGATCTTTCATTTCAGGATATTTGTTTTTGAAATATTTACGTAACGGATAAATGAATAAAGAAACTTTCAACCCAAAGCACGTATAATGGACGGGCAATTCGGTATTTTACGACAGATACCGAAGCTGACATCCCACCAAATCAAAAGGAGTTCGCATGATCGGTAAAACCTTTCTGAACCTCGGCAAAGCGGCTGCGGCCGCCCTCATCCTCTCCGGCTCCGCCTTCGGCGCCCAATTCATCACCATCGGTACCGGTGGAGTCACCGGAACCTACTATCCCACCGGCGGCGCCATCTGCCGGATGATGAACAAAAACCGCAAAGCCACCGGCATCCGCTGTTCCGTAGAGTCCACCGGCGGTTCCGTCTACAACGTCAACACTATCCATGCCGGGGAACTGGACTTCGGGATCGCCCAGTCCGATACCGTCTATCAGGCCTACCACGGTGAAGGGAAGTTCAAAGGCAAGCCCATCAAAGAGCTCCGCAGCGTCATGGCGATCTATCCCGAGCTGCTGGCCCTGGTCGTCCGCAAGGATGCCGGGATCAAAACCCTCCCCGACATCAAAGGGAAGCGGATCAACATCGACGTTCCCGGTTCCGGTACCCGGATGACCGCCG
>JALWZI010000193.1 GCA_027002755.1 Campylobacteraceae bacterium
GGTTTCTAGTTACTAGTTGCTCGTTACTAGTTTTCTGCACATTTTCCCCGTTTCAATAATCGATCTGCATGGTGGAGCAGTGCAGGCTGCCTCCCTGGGTGATAAGCCGTGAGCAGGGGATGGGGATAATCTCCCGTCCGGGGAAGAGCTCTTTGAAGATCTCTCCGGCCCGGCGGTCGGTGGATCGGTTATCGTAGGTGGGATAGAGCAGCGCCTTGTTGGTGATGAGGAAATTGGCGTAGGTGGCGGGCAGGCGTCTCCCCTCCTCATCATGGATCGCCGGAGGCATCGGCAGGGGGACCAGGCGGTAGGGGGTACCCTCCACGGTGCGGAAGTTCTGCAACTGCTCCTCCATCCGTTTCAACTCTTCGTAGTGTTCATCCTCGGGGTCTTCGCAGCGCACATAAGCGAGGGTCTCCGGATCACAGAAGCGGGCCAGGGTGTCGATATGGCCGTCGGTATCGTCACCGGCCAGATATCCGTGATCGAGCCAGAGGACCCGCCTGGCTCCCAACGTTTCGGAGAGCATCTTCGCCACATGCTTTTTGCTAGACTCTCCGTTGCGGTTGGGGTTGAGCAGGCAGCGGGAGGTGGTGAGGATCGTCCCTGCTCCGTCGCTTTCGATGGAGCCCCCCTCCAGGACGTAGTCGATGGAGCGCATCGGCGTGGTTCCGAAGTAGCCCTTTCGGTGTAAAGTCCTGTTGACAGCATTGTCAAGCGAAGCTTCGTATTTACCGCCCCAGCCGTTGAAAACGAAGTCAAGCAGAAGGGGGCTTCCGTCCTCTTCTGCACTCAGGGGACCGTAGTCCCGGGTCCAGGTATCGTTGTAGTCCGCTTCGATGAAGACGAGATTGCGGGTGGAACAGAAGAGATTGGAGAGCGCCTCACGATCCCGGCACAGAATATAGACGGTCTGGGAGTAGGCGACGGCCTGGGCGATCCTCACGAAGGGGGCGTAGGCTTTCTGCAGATCCCCCTCCCTCGCCCAGTCGGTCTCTTCGTGGGGGAAGGCCAGCAGCACTGCCTTCTGGGATTCCCACTCCGCTTTGAGTCTAAGCATGGGAGACTCCTATACCTGGACTCAGAATGTGAGGAGTGAGGAGTGAGGAGTGAGGAATTTCGGTATGCGTTGCTTCGCAACGCTTTTTTATATGATGAATTGTAAGCAATTCTGATTTGTATTTCTGCATCGGTTTTCCCATTTCAAATCTTCAAAGAGGGCCTGGCTCCATTCAAACGACTAACGACTAGAGACTTGAGGGCCGCAGGCCCGTGCTATCGACTGATTAATCCAGATCGCACTTGTCACTGCAGCGCCCTTCGTTGCTCTCCCTGATGGCCTTGCGGAACTCTTTGATGAGATAATAGAGCACTACCAGTGTCAGAATGCCGGCGATGATCTTCCCCAGTGTCATCCACCACATCGATGCGGCTTTCCCTGTCGGCATGAACATCCGAACCTCCTTCGGTCAATCGGTATAATACTCCCATGGCAACGATCGAACTGAGTCGGGAGAACTTTTATCACAATCTTAGCCAATTGGCTCTGAAAGCGGGGGGCCGGGAGCGGCTTGCCGTCGTTCTGAAGGACAACGCCTACGGCCACGGACTGGAACTGATGGCCCGAATGGCCCACGAGTACGGGATCAAAGAGGCGGTGGTGATCTCCAATGCCGAGGCGGAGAGGATCCGGGATCTTTTCGACAATATTCTGGTGCTGGGCGATACCCCCAGGGTCGACGAAAAGCTCTCTTATGCGGTCTCTTCGACGGAGCTTCTGGAGGAGCTGGATCCACAGGTGAAACTGGAGCTCAAGATCGATACGGGGATGCATCGCAACGGGATCATGCTTGCCGAGCTTGAGACGGCACTCTCGATCGTCAAGGAACGGGGTCTCCGGCTCTTCGGTGTGATGACCCACTACCGCAGTGCCGACGAGTTGACCGGCGAGTACTATTGGCAGAAGAAACGTTTCGAGTCGGTGCGTCGCAAAGTGCGGGAGGCCGGTTTCGCTTCGACCCGTTTCCATTCCCACAACTCGGCGGCGTTGCTGCGGAGCCGATCCTTCGACGAGGCCATCGCCCGGGTGGGGATCGCGATTTACGGCTACAACACGCTGCCGGCCGCTTTCGAAGCGGTGGAGCTGCGTCCGGTCCTCTCCCTCTGGGCACGGCGGGTGTCGAGCCGCCGGCTTCGGGCAGGAGAGCGGGTAGGGTATGGCGGTACCTTCGTCGCGCCACGGGAGATGACCGTCTCCGCCTACGATCTGGGATACGGCGACGGCTGGCCCCGGGGTGATGCCGCCCTCCCCTACCAAACGGCGGAAGGGCTGCCGATCCTCGGGAGGGTTTCCATGGATTTCATCTCGGTGGAAGGGGATCGGGAGAGAATCTGCGTCATGGAGGATGCCCGCCGGGCGGCGAAGCATTTCGGAACGATCTGTTACGAGATGACGACGGCGCTCATGCCCACCATACCAAGGGTCGTGAAGGAGTGAGAATGTCCCGAAAACGTTCGGTTTTTCCCCGGTGGATGCCCGGGATCGTTGCAGGAGTGCTGCTCTCGGCCTGTTCTCCGTATCCCGAGAGGCCCCAACCGGTCTCCCGCAGTCTCTACCTGAACAAAAAGTATGTTAAATTCGTCCTGGACAATGGTGAAGCCTATCGGAGTATCCGCCTGAAAAACGGGGATGTGCTTCACTACTGGCGTTCCGACTTCGGCGCACTGCTTGATATCGCCATGGGTCGGGACGACCATTTCCCCGATTATTGTGAGATCGCTCTGGAGACCGATCCGAATCAGATCATCCGCCGGATCTACATCATCGAACCCAGTTACCTCTGTAATGCAGTTCTGAAATAGCTCCCCACCGGGCACTACAATTTCAACAAAATCTATGCACTGAATCGATAAAATGGTTTCCAGCCCCAGTAATCCGCCGGATAAAAAGGGAGTTTCCGGGGAATGAAGGAGTGATCGGATGACGGTACAGGATCGGGAAGGCTCCCAGAGCCGTTGGCAGCGTGAGAGTGAATATTTTCGGCGAAAGCTCGAGGAGATCGAACGGATCGGATTTGATCTTTCGAACCTGATCCTCCTCCTGGGACAGACGGAGCTCAACGAGACACAGCAGGACTATCTGAGTCGTACCCGCACGCTCAATACCCGGCTGATCCAGCTGAGTGGGGAACTCAAGGAAGAGATGGCCCGGCTTTCCGGTGCCGTGGAGGAGATCCGACGACCCTTCAATATCAACGGTCTTCTGGAGAGCAGCAGCGATACGGTCCAGGAGGAGCTCCGCCGGGAAGCGATGAAGCTGATCTACGATGTGGATCATTCGGTCCCGGCCAGGGTTCAGGGGGATGCGTTGCTGCTTGGGGATCTGCTGGTGGCGCTTCTGAAGATGCTGATCGAACTGGATGGCGAGAAAAACCTGATTGTCAGATTGACATTGGATGAACCCCGTTCCGATTCCGAGGAGCAGCTGCTGCGTTTCGAATTCCGTTTCGATGCCCAGAGTCAGGAGGAGATGGAGAAACTCAAAGCGTTTTTTCTCTCTTCCGCCTCGCTCCGTCAAATGGAACGGATGGTCCGCTCGCTGGGGGGGACGCTGACGGTGGGGAACAGCGAGACGATGCCGCTGATCTCTTTCGCCCTTCCCGTCCGTCGGCTCGAGCGCCGAAGCTATCGACTCCCCTCCCGTGACTGGATGAAAAAGAAGATGCTGATCGTCATTGCGGATGAGTCCGTAGCCGCTGCGCTGAAAGATATGCTGGAGTATTTCCATTTCCAGGTCGATCGTGTCGAGAGTGTCGACAAGGCTCTGCCGCTGCTCTATGACAAGAGATATGACATGATCTTCGTCGATGACGAGAGCTTCGACATGTTCGTGGAAGATGCCTACAACCTGCGCCGCAATGCTCACATCGCCCTGGTGACGGACGATGTGGAGTCCCGAAGGAAAAACCGCAATATCGTCAAACGGGTCGACGGTTTTCTCACCGAGCCTTTCACGCAGCAGGCGATCTTCAACCTTCTGCTGGATGTCTACTCCCGGGAGTCTCTGGAGGGGCTTCGGGAGATCCTCGGGATTCTCAGAGAGAACATCTCCTTCCTCCTCCAGGGGAAGACGGTCCTCTATATCGGGAAGGAGGATCTGGACCGTATGGCGGTGGAGCGGCTGCTGGGAGGTGCGGAGATCCCGGTGAACAGTGTCGACAGCGCCGCCCGGGCCCGGCAGATTCTCTCCGGTGTCGACATGATCATCATCAGCGACCGTCTGGAGGATCGGGAGTGGGAGGAGGTCCTGACCCTCTGCATGGAGTCCTGCGCGGACAAACCGATCCTGGCCCTGCTGCACCAGGAGGATGACGACGGCTCACGGGCCGATGCGTTGAGACTGGCCGGCATCGAGCATATACTGCCCACACCGGTGGATCCGGAATATTTCTATCGCAAGGTTCTCGATCTGATGCTGGGAGAATCGTAAGGGTTCTTCGAGTGAATTGTGAAGAAATTTTGTGGGAAAAAATAAAAGATGAAAAGATCTGGTGGAGTTGAGGGGAATCGAACCCCTGTCCTGAAACAGCCAGGACCGTGACTCTACATGCT
>JALWZI010000194.1 GCA_027002755.1 Campylobacteraceae bacterium
CTTTGAGATTCATCTCAAGGAGTGCGAGTTCCGCTGGAGGAAGTCCAATGAAACCATGTATAATATCCTCAATCAGAGGCTAAAGAAGTATCTCAAATGAAAGGGTTGCTAGTCTAGAGCCATTAGAAATTTAGGATTTTGGATTTTGGATTTAGGATTTTGGATTTTGGATTTTGGATTGGAGGGCTTGACAAAGATTGTCAGCTAGTTTAAACTCTTCACTCTTCACTCTTCACTCTTCACTCTTCACTCTTCACTCCTCTCCTCTTTCTCTTCCTCACTTTTCTTGCGGCGTTTGAGGCGGTCCTGGCGATGACGCTGTCGTTTGAGCTGGATATCGTGATAGATCCTGTTGAAGCGTCGGTAGTGGGCTTTGTCGAACTTGACCCGGGAGTGTTCGATGTCTTCGCCGTATTCGATCTCCAGCAGGTCGGATTTGCTCATGCGGATCTTCTGGGAGGGGAAGACGCTTCGGTGGCCCGAGAGCAGGAAACTGATGACGATGCTTACGGCGGCATAGTGGGCGATATCCATCCCGAAGAGTTCCATGGCCATCACCGTGGCCGCGATGGGGGTGTTGGTAGCGCCGGCCAGAACACTGACGAAGCCCAGGGCGGCGAAGAGGGCCAGCTGATGCTCGCTCCCGAAGAGGCCGCCGAACCAGTGGCCGCTGGTGGCTCCGATGTAGAAGATCGGAGTGATGATCCCTCCGCTGCCTCCGGACCCCAGGGTGACGGCTGTATAGAAGATCTTGACCAGAAAGGCGTACCAGGGGAGCGAATCGCTGCCGAGACCGCTGTCGACCCGCATGGTCTGGGAGATGGTATCCAGCCCCAGTCCGAAATAGTGGTCACCGAAAACGGCGGCGAGGAGGATCAGGAGGATTCCCGCGCCGATCGCTTTGAAGTAGGGGTTCATGGGGATCTTCTCCACCGCGGTCTCTGTCTGTTTGAGGGTGGCGATGATGAGCCAGGCCACCAGACCGAAGAAGACCCCTCCCAGGATCACCTTGGCGATGAGGACCAGATCGATGAAGTAGTGCTGGAAGTAGCTGATCTCGTAGTAGGTGTAGTGGGCCCCCAGGTACTGAGCGGTGAAAAAGGCGCTGAAGCCGGCGACGAAAGAGGGGAGGAGCACTTCGTACATTACCGCCCCCACCACCAGGACCTCGATCCCGAAGATCGCCCCGGCGATGGGGGTGCCGAAGACAGTGGCAAAGCCGGCGCTGATTCCGCAGATGACCAGTTTCTTACGATCCCGTTTGGAGAAGTGGAGCAGATCGGAGATAGCCGAAGCGGTCCCGGCACCGATCTGCGCCCCGGGACCCTCTTTCCCCGCCGAACCGCCTGTCACCAGGGTGATGACGGTGGTCAGGAGCTTGACGGGGATGACCGCCACGTTGATCTTGCCGTTGCGTTTGTGGACCGCTTCGATCACCTTTTCGGTGCCGTGTCCTTTGGCTTCGGGGGCGAAGTGCCGGGTAAGCCAGACGCTCAGGGCCAGCCCCAGAGGGAGCAGATAGTAGTAGTGAAACGGCAGAAGTCCCCGGGCACTCTCTCCGTAGGCGAGAATATTCAGAAAGAGGGTAACGATCGCCCCGATCACGATGCCCACCGCACTGGAGAGTACGGTCCACTTGGTGACACTCAACAAAATCGACGGATGCTCAGTCGGGAATTTCATGGGAGACGATTTTCTCGCTTTTCTGCTGGCTTTCGCCAATTATAGCACTCCCATTTTTAATGCAATTTAACCGGAGGCAAAAGTGATATAATATCGGCAATTTCATGTAAGGATTTTCTGTGAACGAATTGGAGAGACTGGATCGTGAATATGTGCTGGACTCCTACGCCCGGAACTACACCAACTTCGTCCGGGGCGAAGGGGCGAGACTCTATGACGACACGGACAGGGAGTATATCGATTTCGCCAGCGGGATCGGTGTCTGCAGTATCGGCCACGCCCATCCGGAACTGAGCGAAGCCCTTTGCGAGCAGGCCTCCCGGCTGATCCATGTCTCCAATCTCCAGGTGATCGAGCCCCAGGCGCGGCTGGCCCGGAGGATCGTGGAGCTCAGCGGCTACGATATGCGCTGTTTTTTCGGCAACTCCGGGGCCGAAGCCAACGAGGCGGCGCTCAAGATCGCCCGAAAATACGGTGAGACCCAGTTCGAATCGAAACGCTACAAGGTCATCACCCTCAAGCACTCCTTCCACGGCCGCACCATCACCACTGTCAAGGCGACGGGGCAGAAAGAGATGCACAAGCCCGACTTCTCCCCCTATCCGGCAGGTTTCGCCTATGTGGATTCCATCGATGCGATCTACGACGCCATCGACACGGAGACCGTGGCGGTGATGATCGAACTGGTCCAGGGAGAGGGGGGTGTGCAGCCCTTCGACAAGGGCGAAGTCCAGGATCTGGCGGCTTTCCTGCGCAGCCGCGATCTGCTTCTGATCGTGGATGAGGTGCAGACCGGGGTCTACCGCACGGGCGAATTTCTCGCCTCCAATCTCTACGAGATCGAGCCCGACATCGTCACCCTGGCCAAGGGGCTGGGCGGCGGGGTTCCCATCGGGGTGGCCATGACCCGCCTCAAAGAGATCTTCCAACCCGGGGATCACGGCAGTACTTTCGGCGGCAATTATCTGAGCACCCGGGCGGGGCTGACGGTCCTGGAGGTGCTGGAGCGGGAGCAGTCCGTTGGAGCCCTGGCGGAGCGGATCGAGATCTTCAGCCGCTATCTGGCGCGGCTGGCCGAGAGCATGCCCGAGCGCTTCACCGAAGCGGTGGGGCTGGGCTTGATGCGGGGGCTTCGCTGCGTCGATGCCGCCACCCAGGGGGCGATCCTCAAGGCGGCCTTCGCCGAAGGGCTGATCGTGCTCAAAGCGGGCCGCAATACCGTACGTTTCCTCCCTCCGCTGACCATCAGCCGCGAGGAGATCGATGAAGGGTTCAAACGTTTTGAAAAAGCTCTGGCTTCCCTTTAGTCTTTTGCTGACCCTGCCGCTGGCGGCGGAGAGTGAGCTGAAGAACTACCTTTCCAGGGAGAAGAATCTCATCTTCGATTACCAGCAGGAGGCCAATCGGCTCCAGAGTGCGGTCCTGCGCAAAAGCTGGGTCAGCCCCATCATGCTCAATTATTCGGAGACTACCAGCACCATGTTCCTCAATGGGTATGAGACGGACAGAGTCTTCAACGTGGGGATCGATCAGCCGATCTTCAAAAGCGGGGGCATCTACTACGCCGTGAAATTCGCCAACGCCCAGGAGGGGGCGACGCGGACCGAGATCCGCCTTCAGCGGCGTCAGCTCATCACCCAGGCGATCGAGACACTCTTCCAGCTGAAAAAGAACCGCCTCCAACAGCAGCAGATGCGCCTGAAGATCCGTAACGACGATATCGATATCCGGCGCAAGAAGGAGCAGTACGACGCCGGGGTCATCGACAGCAGTTTCCTCAACGAGGCGATCCTCCAGCGCAATCGGGATCGAACCTCTTTGCTGGTATTGCAGTTGACGGAGAAAAACCTTCGCAATGCTTTCTCTCTCCTGAGCGACAAACGGCCCGACGGTCTTAAGACTCCCAAACTGACCCTCATCCGACCCGACGAGTACCGCCGGCGGAACCTGGAGCTGGAGGCCCAGCGTTTCCACGTGGCCCAGAGCGAATACGACAGCAAGATGACCTGGGCCAAATATCTGCCCACCTTCTCCCTGAACGCCAATTACTACGCAACCGATTCCGATCGGCCGGTCATCGGACAGAAGGAGGACTACTACCGCTACGGATTCAGGATCTCGATGCCACTGAGTATCAATGCCCCCCAGGATATCGAAGCGGGGCGGGTGCGCTACCTCCAGCAGGCGGTCCAGCTCCAGGATGTCCGGCGCAAAGTGGAGAGCGAATACCGGCTGGTCCTGGATACCGTCACCATCATCGACAAAAAGATCGCCTTGGCCCGATCGGATCAGAAACTCTACCGCAGCCTGCTCAAAAGCACCGAGGAGCAGGCCGCTGCGGGGCAAAAGACCCGCCTGGATGTGGAGACGATGCGCAACTCCATGAACATGGCGAAACTGGATGCGCAGATCTACG
Source organism: Campylobacteraceae bacterium (assembly GCA_027002755.1). Lineage (GTDB taxonomy): Bacteria > Campylobacterota > Campylobacteria > Campylobacterales > Sulfurovaceae > Nitratifractor. The sequence continues at coordinate 4,100 of JALWZI010000194.1, forward strand.
GGATCGAACGGCAGATCCAGTTGTTGAAGCTCTATAGCAAAATTCATGAGTGAATTTTGAATGATGAATGGTGAATGGTGAATGGTGAATGGTGAATGATTTTGGGGCGTTGCTCCGCAACGCGTATCTATGGAGGCGGGACTTCAGTCACGCCAAGCAGGGCACTAGCCCTTCCCAATAACCAATACACCAATAACTAATAACGAAGGTTGATCTTTGCGCTTCAGTGAGTATATGAACGAGTGGCTCTACGGGCCGCGGGGATACTATCGTACCTTTCGGGATATCGGCAAGGGTGGGGATTTCTATACGGCGGTGAGTACCAGCGCCTTTTTTGGGGCGGCCATCGCCAACTGCTTCTGGCGGGGGATTCAGGAAGGGCGGATCCCGAGGGATGCCTGGCTTATCGAGATCGGGGCCCATCGGGGCTATCTGCTGGCGGACATGATCCAGTGGCTCTACAGCTGTGACCCGACGTTGAT
>JALWZI010000195.1 GCA_027002755.1 Campylobacteraceae bacterium
CTACTATGTTTCCAACAACGGCGACAGCGAAGGCCCCTATCCTCTGGAGCAGTTGCGAGAGATGGTCGGGCAGGGGCGTCTGATGCCGGGCAGCTATCTCTGGAGCGAAGGTTTCGACGAATGGAAAGCGGCCAAAGCGGTACTGCCCCAGCTCTTTGATACTGCGACACCGCCTCCGCCTCCTCCGCCTCAGAGCAGCTAGGGTCTATGCACGTCAAAGCCGAGGTTTTTCCCTGTCCGGGCTGCGGCAGTGCGACGCGCTATGCACCGGGGACAGAAAATCTGCATTGTGACTACTGCGGCAGCGATCAGCCGATCGACGTTCCGCCTCTCACGCCTGAGGTGAAGCGGGAGCTCGCTTCCTGCCTTGTCCAGGCGCAGAGCTGTCATCCCAGAGAGATCGAAAAGGTACTGGACTGCCCCGGCTGCGGTGCCGATGTCAGCTTCGAGCCTCTGACCATCGGTGAACCCTGCCCCTACTGCAGGACTCCTTTGCTCAGCGAACCGGGCAACCCTCTCCCGCCCAGTGCCGTGCTTCCTTTCGTTGTCGACCACAAAGCAGCGCAAAAGATCTTCAGAAAATGGATCGGAAACCTCTGGTTCGCCCCCGGAGCTCTGAGCCGACTGGTCGATACTGAAAAGGCCCTGGAGGGCCTCTATCTGCCGTTCTGGATCTTCGATGCCGAGACCCGATCCTTTTATGAAGGGGAGCGCGGGGATGCCTACTACGTGACCGTGGAGAGGATCCGTACGATCAAGGGCCGGGAGGTACCGGTGCAGGAGCAGGAGCGGCGCATCCGATGGACTCCGGTTTCGGGGGCGACGTCGCGATCTTTCCGCGATCTGCCGATTGCCGCTACCGATGCACTGCCTTCCGGGCTCCTCTCCGGGCTTCAGCCCTGGGCGAGCGGCCGGATGCGGGGTTTCGATCTGCGTTGGTTGAGCGGCTTCGGCAGCTACGAATACAGCCGCCCTCTGGAGGTGGGTTATCAGGAGGCACGATTGATCATGGAATCGGTGATCCGCAACGATGTCCTCCGAAGCATCGGCGGTGACGAACAGCGTGTCTATGGCATCGATACCCGCTACGATGAGGAGCGATTCGCCGTGCCGCTCTTTCCGATATGGCGCAGCACCTTCTGTTACGGGGGCCGCGAGTACACCATCGCCATCAACGCCGTCAGCGGCCAGATCGTGGGTGAACGCCCCTACAGCTATTGGAAGATTTTTTTCCTCGTCGTGACGATCCTCATGACCCTGGGAACAGCAGCCTGGCTCTATCAGCGCTATGGAGGGTATTAGCCCTTTGGCAACGGTCTGAGATCGGTGAATGTTTCTGTCACACAGGTAGTTGCTGCATCGGGTCGTTACAAAGATCTCTCTTGCGTACACGACAGGAGAGGGAAGTGTCAACCTGTCAGTTAACGTTCTTCCTATAAATATCCTCGATCTGTTGGGCGCTCATAGCCCCCAGCTGCATATGGACCACCGCTCCCTTTTTGTCTGTGAAGATGATCAGGGGGACAGAGCCCTGCCAGCCTGCTGCCTGGGCGATGAAGCGGGCGAAGGGCATTGCCTGGGCGGTGTCGACCAGGTGGATTCCCTGAAGTTTCAGCTCCTCCTGAAAGGCTTTGAGCTGATCGGGTTTGAGCCCTTTGAGCTCGAAAGCGACCACCTCAAGGTCGGGGAGTTTCGGTTTGAGTTTACTTAGAAGCTGCAACTCGTTGCGGCAGGGGGTGCCGGTATGGATGAAAAACATGGCAAAGACCGCTTTGTCCTTGAAATCGGGGTAGTTGAGCCCATTGGAACGGGGAAGGATCTGAAAGCTTTGCCCTTCGGCATCGGTGAAGGTGAACCGGATGGACTGGGATTTGGCAGGAGCGGAGGTGTTTGTATCCGCTCCTGCGGCGAAGAGAGAACTTGCACCTACGATAAACCCTGCTATCAAAAGGTAACGAACGATCGAGAACATATATACTCCTTACTATTCAAAATATCTTCTTACTTCCAAATCTCTCATCCAATATTGAAGATCAGCTCTCCAGCTCTTCCAGCCAGGCGGCAAACTGTGCATCGCTGGGCATCCGCCAGTCGGCCCGGGGGCTGAGACTGATGGTTCCCACTTTGGGACCGTCGGGCATGCAGGAGCGTTTGAACTGCTGGGTGAAGAAGCGGCGCAGGAAGAGTGCCAGCCAACGCCGGATGGTCGCTTCGTCATACTTTTCTCCAAAAGCCAGGGTGGCCAGGGCCAGGATCTTGGCCGGTTCGGCGCCGTATTTGACGAAGTGGTAGAGAAAAAAGTCGTGCAGTTCGTAGGGGCCGACGATCTCTTCGGTCTTCTGGGTGATTTTTCCCTCTTTGGCCGGAAGCAGCTCGGGGCTGACGGGAGTGGCCAGGATGTCGTGGAGGACCCCGCTCAGCTCGGGATGGCTCCGGGCGTAATATTCCACCAGGTAGCGGATCAGGGTCTTGGGGATGCCGGCGTTGAGGCCGTACATGCTCATATGATCCCCGTTGTAGGTGCTGAATCCCAGGGCGATCTCGCTCAGGTCCCCGGTACCGACGACGAGGCCTCTTTCTTTGTTGGCCAGGTTCATCAGAATCTGGGTACGGGCCCTGGCCTGGATATTTTCGTAGGTGACGTCGTGGAGATCGGGATCGTGGCCGATGGCCTCCATCTCCAGGGTGGCCAGATCCCGGATGGGGATCTCCCGCAGCTCCACGCCCAGGGCTTCGCAAAGCGCCACGGCATTGCGGTGGGTGCGGCTGCTGGTGCCGAAGCCTGGCATGGTCACCGCCAGGATCCCGGCCGGATCCCACCCGGCGATTTTGAAGGCTCGCCAGGTCGCCAGCAGCGCCAGGGTCGAATCGAGTCCTCCCGAGATCCCCAACACCGCCCGCTGCACACGGGCCTGCTCCATGCGCCGGATCAGGGCGTGGGCCTGGATGGCCGTGATCTCCTCGCAGCGTTCCTGCCGCTGTGCCGGATTGCCGGGGACAAAGGGGTGGGGATCGATGAAACGCTCGATTGTGCCGGGGCGGGGGAGAGAACCTGTCGGGATCCGGCGCACCTTTTTGCGCCGGGCGTCGGCGTAGGAGGTTTCGGCCAGCCGCAGGCCTCTGAGCTTTTGCAGGTCCACATCGGCGGTGACAAGCTGAGGCTGCGCGCTGAAGCGCTCCCCTCGACTCAGTAGGCTGCCGTACTCGGCGATCATGGCATCCCCTCCGTAGACGGTATCGGTGCTGCTCTCTCCCACGCCGGAGGAGGCGTAGGCGTAGGCGCAGATCAATCGGGCGCTCTGGGTGCGGACCAGTTCGGCGCGATACTGGGCCTTGCCGACCAGCTCGTTGCTGGCGCTGAGATTGAGGATCAGGTTGGCGCCGTTGCTCGCCATATGGTTGCTGGGGGGCGTGACGGCCCAGAGGTCTTCGCAGATCTCCACCCCCAGGAGCAGATCCTCTCCCTCGTCAAAGAGCAGGTCTACACCGAAAGGCACTGCTTTTCCGAGGAATTCCACGCTCTCGTTGACGATATGACGCCCGCTGTTGAACTGGCGCTTTTCGTAAAACTCCCGCTTGTTGGGCAGATAGCTTTTGGGGACGATGCCCAGGATCTCTCCCCGCCGGATTACCGCGGCGCAGTTGTAGAGCCGGTCGGCGACGGGCAGGGCGATACCCACGGCATAGAGGGTCTCGATCTCCCGGCCGGTTTCCAGCAACAAGGCCAGGGCTTTGTTCTGGGCCGTCAGAAGACGCTGCTGATAGAAAAGGTCCGAGACGCTGTAGCCGGTGAGTCCCAGTTCGGGAAAGACCACGGCGGCGACCTCCTGTTCGGCGGCTTGGCGCAGGAGCTTCAGTGTCTCCTCGGCGTTACGTTTCGGGTCGGCCAAATGCAGGGGAGGTACCGCTGCGGCGATCCGGATAAATCCGAACATAGCAATCCTTTGGAGGGTGATAGAGTGATTTTATCATATAATCCCACCATGGAATCTCCCGAAATCATTTCCGTCACGGATCTGGAATCCCCCGAACTTCTTCCCTACCGCACGCTGCGGGGGAATCTCTTCGACCGGGACGGCAGCTTTGTGGCCGACTCGCCGCGGGTCGTGGGTCAGCTCCTGGGGAGCGGGCTGCACTTCAAAAGCCTGCTCTGCACGCCCGAGTATCTGGCAGCCGAACGTGCACGGATCGAGGCGGCGGGAGTGCCAAGGGTTTTTGTGGGCGAACGGAGGCTTCTGGAAGGGATCGTGGGGCATCGGATCCACCACAACGTCATGGCGCATCTGCTCCGCCCGCCCAACGTCCCTCTGGAGCAGCTGCCCGATCAGGTACTGATGCTTGGACGGCTCAACAATATGGAGAATGTGGGCGCCATCGCCCGCTCCGCCGCGGCCCTGGGAGTACGGGGATATGCGGTACCGGCCAACGGCCCCCATCCCTACGGCCGCCGGGCGATCCGGGTGAGCACCGGTCACATCACCCGGCTGGCGACCCATATCTACGAGGATCCCCTGGAGACGATCCGGGCCTTCAAAGCGCGGGGATACCGGATCCTGGC
>JALWZI010000196.1 GCA_027002755.1 Campylobacteraceae bacterium
ACGCCGACAAAAGAGTTCGTTGCCAAACTCGAAGCGATGGGGGAGGAGAAGATCAATGACAAGACCGCCTGGATCGACCTGCTGGCGAGAATCAACGACCCCAGTCGGGAGAAACTGCTGCAACTGCTGCCCGACTTTGCCCGTTACAGTGACGAGGCGATCGAGCAGATCCTCATTGAGGCCAAATATTACCGCTATATCGAAAAGCAGCAGCAGCAGATCGAACGGATGAAGGGGATGCACCAGGTGAACATCCCCGAAGATTTCGACTACCGGAAGGTCCAGGGGCTCAGCAACGAAATCGTGGAGAAGCTGGAGAAGGCGACGCCGCCGACGCTTTTCGAAGCCTCCCGGATCAGTGGGATCACTCCGGCGGCGATCGAGATCCTTCACGTCTATATCAAGATGGCCCAGAAAGGAAAAAAATGATCTATCTTTACGCCTACACCAACCACCGGGCCGACCTGGAGGCTCTGCGGCGCATGGGAGCGCTCTGGCGGGTGCTGGAGGCCCGGGGAGTCCGGGCCGAGCTGATCGTCAACGACTACCGGGCGCAGCTGGCCGGCCGGGAGCTGGGGCTGCCTCCGGCGACGACGGTCGAGAACATCATGGAGCTGGATGCCCTGGCAAACGGGGGAGACAGGGTGGTGATCGACTCTCCCGAAGATCCGGGGGAACGGTTGGGCTTTTATGTGGAGAAGTATGCCGGCGTCTATACCGTCAAGCCCTGCGAATCGGAGAGCCGTTTCGGCGAGACGGTTCTGACAGCTTTCCGGGAGGGTGCGGTGGTCGATCCGGTCTACGAGGAGGCAGCGGCACTTTCGAAGGTTCCCCGGAAGGTTCTGATCTACGGGGATACCGATTACGACAAACGACTGTTGAAGGCAGCGGAAGCGTTGGGAGCCCTAGGGCTGGATCTCTACTGGGGAAGCTATTTCTACGTCAAATACGAAGAGGAGCTGGCCCGCTGCTTCGGCACGATCTACGAGAGCGAAGAGTATCGGGAACTGATCGAGGGAAGCGGAACCGTCGTGACGTCGATGCCCCAGACCGCCGCCGAGGCGATCGTCGCCGGGGCGAGAACGATCTGGCTTGACCGGGGAGAAGTTCCGAAGTGTACCGCTGAGCTACTGGAGTCGGCAGGTGTGGCGCGGATCCCCTGGGGGGAGTGGAGTGGGCTGGAGGCAGCACTGCAAGAAGAGAAAAGAGAGACATCCCTCAGGAATCTTGTTGAGGATTGGGCGGCTCTGATCGCCGATTAAATCAGACAAATTTTCTCTGAAAAATGCTTATTTCGCCTCTTTTTTGACGATAAAACTCTTCAAATGGGTAAAAACTTCACAAAATCGTTTCGATTAGAGACTTTTCCCCCTTTCCCTTGAGACGTGTCAATCATTTTTTATCCTTAACGTCCTATAATTAACCGTTTTAATCTTCCAAACAAAGGACGCGATATGAGCGACAGAAGAGATTTCTTCGGCAAAGTGCTCGGTGCGTATGCCGGTCTGGGGGCCCTGGGAGCCCTTTATGCCGCCAAGCGCACCTGGGATCCTCTGCCGAGTGTCAAGGCGGCCGGTTTTACCACCATTGACCTGAGCCAAGCCCAGGAGAACGTTCTCTATACCGAGATGTGGCGAGGAAAACCGATCTTCGTCCTGAAAGTTCCCAAGCAAGACAAGAAGGCTTATGAAGATAAGCGCCTAATCACAGTCGGCGGTGACAAATTCTTCATCGCGATCGGGCTCTGTACCCATCTGGGCTGTATTCCTGCCTACTATCCGGACCAGCACAAGTTTATCTGTGCCTGCCACGGCGGACAGTTCGATGCTGCGGGTGAAGTACTCAAGGCTCCCCCGCCGAGTCCGCTGGTGATTCCTCCGTTCACGGTCAAAGGCAAGAAGGTTGTTCTGGGCGAAGCGGGCCCCGAATACAAGAAGCTCAAAGAAGCCGGTTTAGTGGCGTAAGGAGAGAGCATGGCACATTTTGATCCCAATGCACGACCGTTCTCCCATCAGTGGTTGAACGACAGACTGGCGGTCGATACCCTCAAGCGGGTATTGTCCACGGAATACTGGATCCCCAAGAACATCAATTTCCTCTGGGCCATGGGGATGGTCCTGGCAGCGACCTTCGGTGTGCTGCTCATCAGCGGTATTTTCCTGCTGATGTACTACATTCCCGATACCAAGCAGGCCTTCGATAGCGTTAACTACACCATTATGAGTGAGGTGGGTTACGGCTGGCTCTGGCGCCATATGCATGGTGTGGCCGCCTCGGTGGTCTTCCTGATCATCTACATCCATATGTTCACCGGGATCTACTACGGCTCCTATAAGCGGGGACGTGAACTGATCTGGCTCAGCGGGATGCTGCTTTTCGTCAGTTTCTCCGCTGAAGCCTTCTCCGGTTATATGCTCCCCTGGGGACAGATGAGCTACTGGGCCGGTATGGTTATCACCAATCTCTTCAGCCTCGGTTCTCTGGACTTCCAGGGACTGGTAGAGTGGATCCGCGGTGACTATGTTCCCGGCCAGGCCTTCCTGGGACGCTTCTTTATGCTGCATGTGCTGCTGATGCCTCTGATCATCATGGCGCTGATCGTTCTGCACTTCGGAACCCTGCGTCTCCCCCACGTCAACAACAAAGACGGAGAAGAGATCGATTTCGAAGCCGAGGCCGAGAAGTGGAAAGCCGGCAAGCGTAAAGAGGCGAAGGTTATCCCCTTCAACCCTGTCTTCCTGAGCAAAGATACCTTCGTATTGGGCGTCTATTTCATCTTCTACTTCTATCTCGTCTTTTACCATTTCGAGTTCGCCATGGATCCGGTCAACTTCGACCCTGCCGATCCGTTGAAGACTCCGCCGCACATCTATCCCGAGTGGTACTTCCTCTGGAGTTATGAGATCCTGCGGCCCTTCCCCAAGGATCCCGGTCTGATCGCCTTCGGCTTCGCCCAGGTGATCTTCTTCCTGTTGCCCTTCCTGGATCGGAGCCCCAATGTGGCACCGGCCAACCGCCGCGGGATCTTCAAGTTCTGGTTCTGGATCCTGCTGGTCGACATGATCGTTCTGACCGTCATGGGGAAAGTGCCTCCCATCGGCATCTACACCACGATCGGTACGGTAGCTGCCTGGGTCTTCATCATTCTCTGGGTCCTGCTGCCGTTCATCACCAAAGCGGAAAAACCTGTTAGGGGGCACAAATGAAAGAATTGAAAGTATTAGCGGTTGTCGTATTCTTCACGCTCGTAACCTATTGGGGAGTGGAGCCGTACGCCCATTCGGTCATGCACAAGCATGTGGAGTTCAAGAACTTCAAATATGAGGATCTCAAGCCCATCGCCGCCAAGGGCGATGCGGCCAAAGGTCAGGCCCTTGCAGCGGCCTGTGCCGGGTGTCACTCTATCAAAGCGGCGAAGATGCCCGCTCCGATGGATCCCGTCACCGCATCGGCAACCTATGGGGTCAATCCTCCCGATCTGAGCCTGGCCGGCGCACTGCTGGATGAGAAATATCTGGCACATTTCCTCAAGGATCCCACCCATACGGCCATGGTGGCCCACAAGTTCAAGAACAAGCCTTATCCCATGCCTCCGATGGCGACGGATGATCAGAGTGCAGCGGATCTGGTGGCTTACTTCAAGTCGATCGCTCCCAAAGAGGTGACCGCCAAAGAGGCCTATGAGTTCGCCTGCGGCCGCTGTCACGAAATGCGCTACGCCAAGTGGACCCAGATCGGCGAAGAGCCCAAGACCAAGCCCAATATCCAGACCAAAATGGATGAGGAGAAGCTGAAGTTCCAGGAGAAGCTGGCACAGTACAAAGATCATCTGGTCAAGTATCTGGGCAAACTGCCTCCCGATCTGAGCATTATCGTCCGGGCCCGCAGCGAGGACTTCCTCAAGACCTTTGTCGAGGATCCCCAGGCGCAGCTTCCCGGAACGGCCATGCCCCGTGTCGGTGTGAACAAAGAGGGTTACGAGAAAGTCTTCCAGTATCTCGAAGAGGTTGGCGATCCCAGCAAACCCAAGCGTGAAGCGGTCGGTCCCTGGGTCATCGGTTACTTTATCCTCTTTACTTTCCTGGCCTATCTCTGGTACAAATCCCAGTGGAAAGGGCTTAAGTAAGAAAAGACGCATTTGCGTCTCTTCTTACAGTGAATAGTGAATAATTAATAGTTAATAGTTGAGGTTGGTATCGCGTTGCGATACCTTTTTTCAATATCTTGATTGCTCTCCTTGTCTTTTCAAGACACTTTCGATAATCTTCTCCCCTGAACAAATCTTTCTGATGAAAAGAGTCATATGCTGATCGATGGACACGGACGCAGAGTCAACTATCTCAGGGTTTCCGTCACGGAGCGCTGTAATTTCCGTTGTCAGTACTGTATGCCGGAAAAACCTTTCAGCTGGGTACCCCAGGAGAATCTTCTCAGCTTCGAAGAGCTCTTCAAATTCATCAGGATCGCTATTGACGAAGGGGTGGAGAAGATACGGCTCACCGGTGGGGAGCCGCTGCTGCGCCACGATCTGGACCGCTTTGTCAAAA
>JALWZI010000197.1 GCA_027002755.1 Campylobacteraceae bacterium
GCGGGGCGGGAGCTCCTCTTCTACCAGGACATACTGGACCTTCCGGCCGTTCTCCTCGGTCACTTCGCCCTGCAGTTCACCGGCGTTGATCTTTTTGATGACCTGAAAGAGGCTCAGTTTGTGGTGTCGGGCGTAGGTTCGGACGGGGATCTTTTTCATCGTTTGCCTCCGGGGCGTATGATCTGATAGATGTGGATACATCGATTCATCTCGTTATTGTAACCCAACGGGAAACGCAAATCATGATATGATTGAAGAAGTCAGCAGAATCCGGATGAAAGAGAGGAAGAGTATGGCCTACTACCTGGGAATGATGCAGTTCGTCCTGGCGATCATGGCTCTCTTTCTGACCTGGCAGGCCTGGCGCTGGTATCGGAATATGCGACTGCTCAAACGCATCGAGGAGGAGCCTTTTCCGAAGCGGTGGCGCGAATGGCTGGAGAAGACCCCCCACTATCCTCTGCTGCCCGAGGCGATGCAACGCCAGGTGGAGAAACGCCTGCGCTACTTCATGGAGAGCAAATCCTTCGAGGGGATCCAGACGGAGCTGACCGACGAGATGCGGGTGGTGATCTCTTTCTACGCCTGCCTGACGGTCCTGGGCAAGCCGGAAGAGTGCTACGGGATCCTGCGCAGCGTCCTGGTCTACCCCAATGTCATGGTGGCCCCCCGCAAGGAGCAGAACGGCTGGATCGTCCGGGAGGAGGAGGCGCTGCTGGAGGGGGAGTCGGCGGGGGATACGGTGGTGATCGCCTGGCACGAGGCGCGCCGCGACGCCTACCACACCTGGCCCCACAATGTGATCATCCACGAGTTCGCCCATGTGCTGGATTTTGAAGACGGCAGTGCCGACGGCGTGCCGCCCCTGCTGCTGCGCAACTACCGGGAGTGGATCGACGTGGTCTCCCGGCGCTACGAGGAGCTGCGCAAACGGGCCGAAACGAACCGGGACTGGGGAGAGTACCGCCTTATCGGTGACTATGCCGCCACCAACGAAGCGGAGTTTTTCGCCGTGACCAGTGAGCTCTTCTTTCAGCGGGCCGAGACCCTCAAAAAGCACTTTCCCGATCTCTACCACGAATACCGGGAGTTCTACGGTCTGGATACGGCGCAGCTCTTCGGGGACCTTGACCGTCGGGTCGGGGGGCATCGGCATTGAGCCCGGCTGCCGATGGTTTACGGTTAAGCGAGAAAGATTATACTTTCACTATCACACTGTGCTGAAGGAGATCAGAAGATGAAGAAGATTGCGATCAACGGGCTGGGACGGATCGGGAAGATGGTGCTGTGGCACTATGTCACGAAACGCCCCGACAATGTGGAGATCGTCGTGGCCAACGGCGGCAGCGGCACTCCGGAGGACCTGGCCTACATGCTCAAATTCGATTCGGTCCACGGCCGCTTCCCCGCGGAAGTGGAGTACGACGAGACGAGTCTGACGGTGGGCGGTCAGAAGATCGCCATCGTCGATGAGCGGGATCCCGCCAAACTCCCCTGGGCGGAGATGGGGGTCGACATCGTCCTGGAGTGTACCGGCAAGTTCGTTGACCGGGACGGTGCGGCCAAGCATCTGGAGGCGGGGGCCAAGAAGGTGATCATCTCTGCTCCCGGCAAGAATGTGGACCTGACCGTGGTCCTGGGGGTCAACGAGTCCTGGTACAAGCCCGAAGAGCACCACGTCCTCTCCAACGCCAGCTGTACCACCAACTCCCTGGCGCCGGCCATGAAGGTCCTGGAGGAGCGCTTCGGGGTCGAAAGCGCCCACATCACCACCACCCACGCCTACACCTCCAGCCAGGTGACCATCGACCGGAAAAAGCCCGGCAAGCACCGCCGGGGCCGGGCAGCGGCGGTCAACATTATCCCCACCACCACCGGCGCCGCCAAAGCGACCGTGGAGGTGATCCCCGAATTGGCGGGCAAGATGACCGCCATGGCGCTGCGGGTTCCGGTACCTGACGGAGCGATCACCGAGATCGTCGCCAATCTCAAAAAGGAGACAACCGTCGAAGAGCTCAACGCCGCCTTCGCCGAAGCGGCCGCCGGCGAGCTCAAGGGGGTTCTGGAGTTCAGCACCGAGGAGCTGGTCTCCACCGACATCCTGGGCAACCCCCACTCCAGCATCATCGACGGCCTCTCCACCCAGGTACTGGGCGGCAGGATGGTCAAAGTGATGGCCTGGTACGACAATGAGTTCGGCTACTCCGGACGGCTCCTGGAGCTGGCGGATCTGGTCGCTTCCAAAATGTGAGGGGCGTGAGAGAACTTCCTCCATCCCTTCATCGGCGGGCAACAGAGCCTGCCGCTTCTCTTCCAACAGAGCCTTCCACCCGATTTCATCGAAGCATATCGAAACCCGGAAACGCTTTAGTTTGGCTATCTGCGAGGTTTCGGAAACGCGGATTCATCCGCGTCCTCAGGGGTTGCGGGTAAAACTCATTTGCCGGGAATAAATTCCCTGTTCCGCGCTTGTCGAAGGTCGCGGAGATCACTGCCCCTGAAGCCGTCGCAGCAGCTCTACGGTGGGGTAGGCATCCATGGGCATGCCCAGCTTCTTCTGAACCTGTTTGACCGCGAGGCGGGTCTTTTCACCGATGATCCCGTCGATCTTGCCCACGTCGTAGCCCTGCCGGGCCAGGATCTGCTGGAGGGTCTTGATCTGCCGGGCCGAGAGGGAGTGGATGGGGGCTCGGTCTGGGCGCATGGCCGGGGCTCCGGCGAGGCGGGTGGCGAAGTAGGCCGCCGTCAGGGAGTAGAGCAGAGAGTTGTTCCAGGTGAGGTAGGTGTTTTTGAAATTGTCAAAGGCGAGGAAGGCTGGGCCGTCCTTGCCCATGGGGAGGAGGAGGGAGGCTTTGAGACCGCCGCTGAGGGGTTTCCTGTCACGCGTTTTGACCCCCAGAGACCCCCAGTGGGAGAGGGAGTAGCTGTGCTCCAGGCCGCTCTGCTCCCAGGGCATGCTTTTCGGGACGATCACCTCCCGGATCCAAGGCTCCCCCCGGCGCCAGCCCAGCTGGCGGAGGTAGTTGGCGGTGGAGGCCATGGCGTCCGCGCTGCTGTGGATCAGATCACGCCGCCCGTCCCCGTCGAAGTCCACCCCATACTTGAGGTAGTAGCTGGGGAGGAACTGGGTCTGCCCGATCTCTCCCGCCCAGGAGCCCCGCATCTGTGAGGGGCGCAGATCCCCCGCATCGATGATCTTCAGCGCCGCCAGAAGCTCCTGCTGAAACTCCTCGCTGCGCCGGCAGTCGTAGGCCAGGGTTGCCAGGGAGCGGAGGGTGTCGTCTTTGCCCATGTTGGAGCCGAAGTCGCTCTCCAGCCCCCAGAAGGCTACCAGGACCGGGGCGGGGACGCCGTAGCGCTGTTCGATGGCGTCGAAGAGACGGCGCTTTGTTTTCAGGAGCCGACGTCCCTTTTTGATCCGATAGGCGGAGACGATCCGCTTGGCGAAGGTCCGGAAATCGTAGGAGAACTGATGCTGCCGCCGGTCCCGGCGAATGACGGAGGGGTCGTAGCGGACCCCCCGCAACGCCTCATCCAGGGTGGTCTCGGAGATCCCGTGGGAGCGGGCGTAGTCCCGGAACTTTCCAAGCCACTGATCGAAGGGCATGCCGTGCCCGCACTCCAGAGCCGGGAGCGGCGCCAGAAGACCGAGCAGCAGGGTGGTGATCATCAGAACTCTTTTCATTCTTTTTCCTTTCACTGAATGTTACTGTGATTATTGCAAACGGTGACTCTATTATAGGTAATTTGGCTTTGTCGGAAGCGAAAGGAGCGGATCGAGGGGTATCTTTAGGAGGGGAGTCCCTTTTCCAGCAGGGCCAGGAAGAAGCCGTCCATTTCACTGTCGGGCAGGATGCGCCGGGTCCGGTCGAGGGTGGGGTCGAAGCGCTTTTTCTCCCAGGCGGTCAGGCCCTCCATGTAGTTGGGAACAGGCACCTCGAGGGGAAGGAGCTTCGCTTCCGGCTTTTTCTTCAGAAGGAAATCCACCACCACTTCATTCTCCTCGGGGGCGAAGGAGCAGGTGGAGTAGAGGAGCCGTCCGCCGGGTCTGAGGCTCTCCCAGGCCGAGAGGATGAGGCGCTTCTGGAGCCGCTGGCTCTCTTTGACCTTGCGGGGGCTCCAGTAGGCGTAGCTCTCGGGGCGGAGGGTGGAGAACTTGGCCTCCGAGGAGCAGGGGGCGTCCAGCAGCACCCGGTCGAACATCAGCGGGCAGGCCCGGCCGACCCCCCGGCCGTCCTTGAGGTAGGTGTGAATGAGGGTGGCTCCGGCGGTCTCGATATTGCGCCGAAGCCGGTGGAAACGCTCTTTGACCGGCTCCACGGCGCTGAGCCAGCCCCGATCCTCCATCATCCCCGCCATCATCAGGGTCTTGCCCCCCGGCGCGGCGGCCAGGTCCAGGACCTGCTCACCGGGACGGGGATCCAGCAGCAGGGGGGCCAGCATCGAGGAGAGGTTCTGGATATAGAGCCGTCCCTCGTAGAAGGCGTCGCTTTCGGTCAGAGCCCGGCGTTGGGCAGGGTCGTTCAGACGAAAGGC
>JALWZI010000198.1 GCA_027002755.1 Campylobacteraceae bacterium
TCGGTGGTGCTGCTGGCGGGAGGGTCACACCCGGCCCCATTCCGAACCCGGAAGTTAAGCCTCCCAGCGCCGATGATACTGCCGGCTACGCTGGTGGGAACGTAGGTCAGCGCCACCCTGAGAATTATAACTCACTTCCCAATCTATCCAAAATATCTCTCTTTCAAATAATTTCTAAGTCATCAAAATATTCATATACCGTATATCAATATACCGTTTGACGATTTTATCTGTCATTCATTTTGTCTCTCTATCGCCTTTGCTCCCTCCCCCTTCGTTAATTTTCCGTGTTTACTCCGTTGTGATAAAATCACTTATCAATGCAAGGGGAGAAAATGCAACAGTGGGTGGTAGAAAAGATCGGATATCTGCCCAAAAGGGTGCAGCAGAGTTTTCGTATCCGCCTGAGGGAGCGGGCTTTGCTGCGGACCCGTGCCCGGCTTGTCGAAAGTGCGGTGGAGATTGAGAAACTCAGTGACGAAGAGTTGGAGATCATCATTCGTGACGAGGAAGACAAGCTCCTGGGAGAGTACAAAAGCAAAGGGCTGATCGCTCTGTTGGCCCTGCTGGGGATCAGTTGGTTCTGAGATGTATCACTATCTGAAGTGGGCAGCTCTCTCCCTCTTTTTTCGGCGCAATCTTCGTTACATCATCCTGATACTCGTTGCCGTGGTGTTCATCTTCCTCGCTGATGCCGTCTATCAGGATCTGGCGGATTATCAGCGAGCCGTCGGTCATCCGGAAAATATCCTCTATCTTCTCATCGGCAAGTGGATCGTGATTCTGCTCTCGGCGGGCCTGCTGCTCTTTGCGGTATCCCGACTGGGATTCGGCGGCTCACGAAATAAGAGCTCAAAGCGGGAGAAGAACCTTCCCCCCGAAACCATCGATGCCATAGATCAGCGTCTGGATCGATTCAAAGGCTCACAGAAATTACGCAACCGATCGGAGATACTTCTGGAGAAAAGGAAAAAGAGAGATTAGTTGTTTTTCTCTGCTTCCATGAGGTTCCGGAAAAGCATCAGTACCATCCCGGAAACCGCAAGGCCCAGACCCCATCCCGCCAGTACGTCGCTGGTCCAGTGGGCGTTGAGCCAGATACGGCTCAGGCCGATCATCAGAGGCCAGAGAAAGATCAGCAACGCCCGATGCCCATATTTCGGAGAGAGCCAGGCCCATAGGATTACGGCCAGGGCGGCGGAGGTGGAGCTGTGCCAGGAGGGGAAGGAGTGGCTCGAGATCTCCACGAGACGCTCCAGGGGGCGCTCTCTGGCGATCAGCTCCTTGATGAGAGTGGTGGCCAACGCCGTGCCCCAGACTGCGGCGATAAATATCCCGAGAGATCTCCATCCGGCCGCTTTCAGTGTGAAGAGGGCCGTGATAAGTGTATAGAAAAGAAGTGCCGGCGGGCTGCCCAGTCGGGTCAATCCGATGACGAGACGGTCGAAAAGAGGGGTATTGAGATCCCTCATCCAGGAGGCGATGACCCGATCCATCGGCTGGATCAGCCCAAACTGAAAGAGGATGAACATCAGAGAGAAGAGCAGGGCTCCGATCAGTGTCATACTTCGTATTGTCTTGAAATGATTCACAGGCTTCAAAACAGCTTTCCTATCTTTCGGAATCCGTAATAGTATAGCAGCCCGCCCAGGAGGATCACTCCGGCGAAATAGGGCCAGAGATCCATCCAGGAGGTCCCGCGGAAAAAGATGCTCTCGCTCCCTTCGATGTAGTAGCGCAATGGGGAGAGGAGGGAGAGTTTCTGCAGGAGAGGGTGCATGGCGTGAATGGGTGTCCAGGCACCGCTGAGGAAAATCATGGGCATCATGATCAGGATCGCCATCTGGGCCACCTGGAGCATACTCCGCGAGACCGCCGCCACGAAAAGGCCGATGCCCGCACTGGTGAAGGCGTAGAAGAAAGAGAGGAGAAAAAAGGCGGCAAGGGAGCCGTTGATAGGCAGGTTGAAGGTACCGAAGAGAACGAGGCCGGTAGCGAGGAGGATGCCTCCCATGAGGATCAGCACCTGGGAGAAACTTTTGGCCAGGATCGTGATGCGCGGATCTATGGGCATCAGCAGCATAATGTCCCAGGTCCCGTTCTCCTTTTCCCGGACGAAGACGGCAGCGGTGAGGATGACGCCCAGGAGGGTAGTGATGGAGAGGAGTTCCGCCAGAGACATGAACCAGGAAGTGCGCGCGTTCTGATTGAAGAGTTTGTGGATCTTGAGCTCCACGGGGACCTGGATACGGGAAAAATCGAGCACGATGTTCCGGAGATACTGCAGGGCCTGAAAGCTCTGGCTGGCGGCGATGGCGTCCAGAAGGAGATCGATGCGTGCCGGACGTCCCCGGTGGTAGTCTCGTGAGAAATCGTCGTTGAAGATCAGGCCCACCATGATCTCCCGGTTTCGGACCGCGTTGTAGAGGGCTTCACGGGAGGGGAAACGGATCGGTGCCTTGAACTCGGGAGCGTGCAGCCGTCCCAGTATGCGGTAGCTCAAAGCCCCTCCTGTCCGGTCGACGTAGCCGACCGAGACGTTTCTGGCCTGCATTTCGATCCCCGCGCCGGCGATATAGATATCGAGGGTAAAAGAGTAGAGCACCACGGCCACGAGCCCCCAGGAGCGGAAGAAGGCGATGATCTCCTTGGTGACAAGGGCCCAGAAGGTCCGGGTCATCGCAGCTCCTTTTTCATCAGCATGCTTCCCAGGGCCAGAATCCCCGCCGCATAGAGGGCCAGAATCAGCAGATAGAGGCGGATCTTCGGGGCGTCGAGTCCCTGGCCGATGAGGAAAGCGTCGTAGACGATATGGTTGTAGTACATCACCGGGTAGATATGGGCCTCCACGACCGATTCGCCGCTCATGGAGGAGATGGGCATGAGCATCCCTGAGTAGAGAAAGCCGGGGATGATGGTGATGATGATCGTCAGGACGATGGCGACAATCTGGGCTCGGGTGATGATCGAGACCAGCAGACCGATCCCCAGGCTGATAAGGATATAGAGCTCGCTGGAGAGCCAGTAGAGGGTGAAACTCCCCCGGAAGGGGACCTGAAAGAGCCAGGTGGCCCAGAAAAAGAGAATGAAAATATTGAGGGAGTGCAGAAGAAAGGCCGGGATCAGTTTGGCCAGAATGAATTCGCTTTTTCGTACCGGAGAGGAGTAGAAGTTGAAGATGGTCCCCTCCTCTTTCTCCTTGACGATCAGCAGGGCCGAGAGGATTGCCGGTGCTACGAGCAGGATCAGACCGAAAAGCCCCGGGACGATCGCATCCTCGTCCCGCATCGCCTGATTGAAGAGATTCCGGCTGTTGAGGGTGATGCGGGGAGCGAGCCCGGGGGCGACGCTTTGGGCGGCATGGAAGATCTCCCCTTTGACATAGTTGCTCATGGTCTCACCCCGTACCGGGAAGGCGCCGTCGATGAACGCCGCGATCTCCCCCCGCTCCCCATGAAGGAGCCGCTTCTCGAACCCCTGGGGAATGATGAGCAGGATCTCGGTACGGGCTTGTTTGATCCGATGCAGGGCCTGCTGCTCCGTTCCGTGGAAAAGATAGCTGTCGAAGTAGCGGGAGTGCATGAAGCGCTCGGCCAGATCCCGGGAGAGTTTGCTCTGATCGTGATCGATGATCAACGTTCGGGCATGGGTGACCTCCAGCCGGATGCCGTAGCCGAAAAGGATGATGATGAAGGTGGGCAGAATATAGACGATGACGATCATCCGGGAACGGTAGAGTTCCAGTATCTCCTTGCGCATGTAGGCGCGGACGACCCCCCAGTTCATCGGTTCTCCCGATAGAGGGCGAGAAAGACCTCTTCAAAGTTTTTCGTCCCGGGGTGCTTCGCGATGAGTCGCGATGGGGTATCATCGGCGATCTTCCGGCCCTGTTTGAGGAGGACCACCCGGTCGCAGTACTCCGCTTCGCTCATGTAGTGGGTGGTGATGAGGATGGCGATCCCCCAGACCTCTTTCAGGCGCTGCAGCAGCTGCCAGAACTGACTCCGGGCGATGGCGTCCACTCCCGAGGTGGGTTCGTCGAGAAAGAGGACCACCGGCTCGTGAAGGATGGCAGCGGCCAGAGAGAACCGCTGATTGATCCCCAGGGGAAGGTCGGCGGGGAGGGCCTCCATGTAGGGAGCGAATCCCAGCTCTTCCGCCAGCCGCTCGATCCGCCGCAGGGCCCGGGTCATGGGGAGGCGGTGCATCTGGGCGAAGTAGAGCAGATTCTCCCGGACGGTCATGTCCTTGTAGAGGGCGAAGTGCTGACTGACGTAACCGATGCGGGATTTGAGATGGCGCCGGTCCTCGGCACTCCGGATCGGCCGGCCCAACAGGGTCAACTCCCCTTCGTCGATGGGGTAGAGGCCCAGGAGCATCTTGATGAAGGTGGTTTTGCCGGCTCCGTTGGCACCGAGTAGCCCCAGGATCTCCCCGCTTTGCAGACGCATGTCGATATGGTCATCGGCGACGAAACTCCCGAAGCGCTTGGTGAGGCCCCGGGCTTCCATGACCAGAGTGGGGATCGGTT
>JALWZI010000199.1 GCA_027002755.1 Campylobacteraceae bacterium
CCCAGGAGGCTCACCAGAAACGAGTGGCGACGCGTCTGGGTCAGCACGCCCTTTCTGGCATCGATTAGGATGACCGCCAGGTCGGCGGTGCTGGCGCCAGTTACCATGTTGCGGGTATACTGCTCATGGCCGGGGGTGTCGGCGATGATATATTTGCGCTTCTCGGTGGAGAAGAACCGGTAAGCCACATCGATGGTGATCCCCTGTTCCCTTTCACTCTGCAGTCCATCGACCAGAAGGGCGAAATCGACCTCTTCATCCGACACCGCGCCATAGCGTCGGGAATCTCTTTTCAGCGCGTTGAGATGGTCCTCGAAAATCATTTTGCTGTCATAGAGCAAGCGCCCGATGAGGGTGGATTTGCCGTCATCGACGCTGCCGCAGGTGATGAATCGGAGCATCTCCTTGTGCTCGTGCTCCCGAAGGTAGGACTCGATGTTTTCGGCAATCTTGGCACGTTCCATCAGAAATAGCCCTCGATCTTCTTCTTCTCCATGGAGCCCTCCTGGTCCTTGTCGATGAGACGGCCTTCCCGTTCACTGTTTCGACTCAACAGCATCTCCCGGATCACTTCCGGCAGCGTGGTGGCATTCGATTCGATCGCCCCACTGAGGGGATAACAGCCCAGCGTTCGGAAACGGACCATCTCCATCTTCGCTTCTTTTCTCAGTGCCTCCGGCATCCGGTCGTCGTCCACCATGATCTTGGCCCCTTCATACTCCACAACGGGCCGTTTTTTCGCAAAATAGAGGGGAACGATCGGAATCTTTTCCAGGTAAATATACTGCCAGATATCCAGTTCCGTCCAGTTGGAAAGGGGAAAGACACGGACGCTTTCGCCTTTGTCGATATGCGTGTTGAAAAGATTCCAGAGCTCCGGACGCTGTCGTCTGGGATCCCATCGATGATGCCGATCCCGGAAGGAGAAGATCCGCTCTTTGGCACGACTCTTCTCCTCATCCCGCCTTGCCCCGCCGATGACGGCATCGTACCCTCCCGCATCCAGGGCCTGTTTCAACGCCTGAGTCTTCATAATATCGGTATGGATCTTCGAGCCATGGACAAAGGGGTTGATTCCCATCTCGATCCCCTCGGGGTTGGTATGGACCACCAGATCCATCCCTACCTCTTTGACCCGTCGATCCCGAAACTCGATCATCTCTTTGAACTTCCAGAGCGTATCTACGTGTAGAAGGGGGAAAGGGGGTTTCGCAGGATAGAAAGCCTTCAAGGCAAGATGGAGCATCACCGAACTGTCTTTGCCGATAGAGTACATCATGACCGGATTGGAAAAACTCGCCGCCACCTCCCGCAGGATATAGATACTCTCCGCTTCGAGCTGTTTGAGGTGTGTCATCGACCTCTACCCCTTGAACCCATAAAGTGCCGGGAAGAGTACGATGCTGGCCAGGACCAGGATCTGGAGAATGATGAAAGGGATGACCCCCCGGTAGATATCGGTAGTACGCACCTCAAGTGGCGCGACCCCTTTGAGGTAGAAGAGGCTGAAACCGAAAGGGGGTGTCAGGAAGGAGCTCTGGAGATTCAGGGCGATCAGGATCGCAAACCACATGGGATCGATGCCGATCTTCTGGGCGATAGGCAGCAGGATCGGCACGACGATGTAGGAGATCTCGAAAAAGTCGATGAAGAAGCCCAGGAACATGATGATCGCCATGGTCAGGATCAGGAATCCCCACTTCTCACCCGGCAGCTGGGTCATGAAGTTCTCCACGATCTCGTCCGCCCCGCTGTAGATGAAGACCATGGAGAAGGCCGTCGCTCCTACGAGGATCGCAAAGACCATGGAGGTGGTCTTGACCGTCTCGAGGGAAGCCTCTTTGACCATGCGGTAGTCGAGCTTGCGGTAGATCGCCGCCAGGATCAGGCTGCCCAGGGCTCCCAGAGAGGCCGACTCGGTCGGCGTGGCGATGCCGGCGAAGATGGAGCCCAACACCAGGACGATCAGCGTCAGGGGCGGGATGATGGCGATGAGGGCTTTTTTGACACTGGCACCGTAGCGAACCCCCTCCTCCGGCTTGAGCGCCGGAGCGACGCTCGGCTTGAGGAAAGAGACGACAAGGATGTAGAGGATATAGACCCCCACCAGGGCCATGCCGGGCCAGATGGCCGCTTTGAAGAGATCGCCTACCGGCAGCTGAAAGACATCCGCCAGAACGATCAGGACGATGGAGGGAGGGATGATCTGTCCCAGGGTCCCCGCGGCGCAGATCGTTCCGGTGGAGAGCGCCTTGTCATAGTCGTGGCGCAGCATGATGGGCAGGCTGATGACCCCCATGGCCACCACCGAGGCCCCCACCACACCCGTGGAGGCCGCCAGGAGCGCTCCGATAAGCACCGTGGAGATGGCCAGACCGCCCCTTACTTTGCCGAAGAGCGTCCCCATACTCTCCAGCAGCCGCTCCGCCAGTTCCGATTTCTGCAGGACGATCCCCATGAAGATAAAGAGCGGCACCGCCATGAGGATCTTGTTGGTCATTATGGAGTAGATCCGGAAGGGCATCATGGAGAACATGGAGAGAAACTCGTCCCACCAGTCCACCAGCGTCACACCCCCGTCAGGCAGCAGCTCGAAAAGGGCCGCCAGCGCGCCGAAATAGATGGAGACCGCCCCGAAGGTGAAGGCGACGGGATAGCCCACCACCAGCAGGATCAGCGCCGCCAAAAACATCAACAGGCCGATCATTCGATCACCTCCTCTTCCGGCTCGGGAAGGGGCGCTTCGGCCCCCCGAAGGATGTTGATGTTGTGCAGCATAAAGTTGAAAGCACAGAAGATCAGGAAAATAAAGGCCAGCGGGATCTGGGCTTTGATGATCCAACGGTAGGGGAGCCCGCCGGGATCTTCGCTGATCTCATGGGTCGTATAGGCGTCCATGACGAACTCCCAGGAGCCGTAGATCACCAGCAGCGCCAAAGGCAGGAGGAAAAAGATCGTCCCCAGAATATTGATCCAGGCCTGTTTGCGGGGAGTGAGGCGATCGTAGAGGAAGTCGACCCGGACGTGGGCGTTGTAGCGCAGCGCATAGCCGGTCCCGTAGAGCATGATCACGGCGAAGGTGTGCCACTCCAGCTCCTGCATGGCGATGGAGCTGTCGTGAAAGACATAGCGCATCATCACATCCCAGGCCACATTGAGGATCAGCCAGATCATCAATACCCCGGTGAGATAACCGACCCCGTCGATGATCCTGTCGGTCACTTTTTCAAGTTTTGTCAGCAATGAAAATCCTTCGGATTTTGGTCATTCGTCATTAGTCATTGGTCATTTGGGAAAATGGAGCAGAAGCCTACTTCCACACCTCACCCCCAATGACTAATGACCAGTGACCAGTGACGTAACGAACGCCAAAGCGTTCGTTACTTGGTGATCCCCAGCTCTTTGCTGGTCTGCAGATAGTAGTACTGACTCATCATGGACCACTGGCGGGCCTTCTTCATGTAGGAGAAGTAGTCGTCCCGGATCTCTTTGAACTTGGGATTCTTGGCCGCATATTCGTCGTAAACCTCGTCTGCCGCCTTCTTCAGCGCCTTGAGGACCGGCAGGGGGAAGGTCTTGACCTGGATCTCGGGGTGCTCTTTTTTGATCTTCTGCCAGGCATCGACCGAAGCGGCAAAGTTCTCGATATACATATCCATCGCCGCCGCTTTCATCCCCACTTCGAGCATCGTCTGATACTTCTTGGGCAGTTTGTCGAAGGCCTTTTTGTTGACCAGGAACTGCATCTCACTGGCGGGCTCATGCCATCCGGTGTAGTAGTATTTGGCCACTTTGTAGAAGCCCATCTTGATATCCATCCCGGGCCCGACCCACTCCAGTGCGTCGATGGTCCCCCGGTCCAGTGCGGTGTAGAGCTCGCCTGCGGGGATGTTGGTGACGTTGACGCCCAGTTTGGCCATCACTTCGCCCGCCAGGCCGGGGATCCGCATCTTGAGTCCCTTCAGATCATCGACGGTCTTGATCTCTTTGCGGAACCAGCCGCCCATCTGGTTGCCGGTGTTACCGCCGGGATAGTTGTAGACACCGAACTTGTCGTAGACCTCTTTCATATACTTTTTGCCGTTGCCGTAGTAGAACCAGGCATACTGCTCGGAGGGAGTCATGCCGAAAGGAACGGTACAGAACCAGACGGTATTGATATCCTTGCCCTTCCAGTAATAGGAGCCGCTGTGACCCATCTGATACTGACCGCCCTTGACCATATCCAGGATCCCCAGAGGTGCTTTGTGCTTCTCTTTGCCCTCGACCTTGATGATGAACTCGCCGTTGCTCATCTCCTTCATCCAGGCTGCCAGCTTTGCCGGGGGAGAGGCCAGCGGGGTCAGGGTGGAGGGCCAGGTCTCCGCCAGCTTCCAGCGGATCTTCTTGGCCGCCAGGGGAGAGGCCAGCAGCATCGCCGCCGCAGCGACCGCACTGAGTTTCAGCATCGTCTTTTTCATTTTCACTCCTTATGAAATGTGATAACGACAAATTGTAGCCCAGGAGGGCTTAAGT
>JALWZI010000200.1 GCA_027002755.1 Campylobacteraceae bacterium
TGATCCTGGAGGATCGCAAGATCGACCATGTGCGGGTCAATGCCAAGAACCTGCCCAAGTTTGCCGGGAAGAAGGTCTTCGAATTCTCGGTGATCGATGAGGAGCCCCAGGTCGGGGTGGTCAACGGCCTCGCCTGGACGGCGGTAGGCGGTGATGTTCTGACCGTGGAGGCGATCAAGATCAAAGGCAAAGGGATGATGCAGCTCACCGGTAGCCTGGGCGACGTGATGAAAGAGTCGGCCCGGATCGCCCACAGTGTCGTCAAGATCCTCATCGACGAGGGCAAAGTGGAGGTGCCGCGCAAGATCATTCCCCAAACCGCCAAAGAGAAAGAGGAGGGGAGACTGCCTGAAGCCAGTGAGGTCTACAAGCGTTATGATCTGCACCTGCACGTCCCCGAGGGGGCCACGCCCAAAGACGGCCCCAGCGCCGGGATCACCATGGCGACTGCCATCGCCTCGATCTACAGTGAGCGCAAAGTGGATAACAAAGTGGCGATGACCGGGGAGCTGACCCTGACAGGCAAAGTGCTTCCCATCGGTGGGCTCAAGGAGAAACTGATCGCCGCTTACAAAGCGGGCGTCACCAAAGCACTGATCCCGGAAAAGAACTATGAAAGGGATCTGGAGGATCTCCCCAAAGAGGTCCTGGACCATGTGAAGATCCTTCCGGTGAGCACCATCGAGGAAGTACTGGAGGAGGCGCTGGTCTGACGGAGTATACCCCCTGAGACCTCTCCTGGAGGCTCAATCATTACCCGGCGTTCTGAAAAACTCCCGCCGGTCTATTGAGAAAGAATAAAAGAGGGGATCAGGACTCGAGGGTTTGGGTCCAGTAGCGGATCCGATTGATCAGATCCTCCTCGGCGATGGGCTTGATGATGAAGTCTTCAGCCCCCAGATCGAAGACGGTGCTCTTCTGGGTATCGTCGGTGGAGAGAACGATCACGGGGATCTTGCTGTTCTCCGGATCGGAACGGAAAATCTTGAGAAACTCTTTGCCGTCGAGAACCGGCATAAGGATATCCAGGAGGATCAGATCGATGTCGGGATTGTCCCGCAGAGCCTGAAGGGCGTCGGAACCGTTCTCGGCCTCTACGACCTGTGAGATCAGATCGGGATGTCGCTTCAGGAGAGCCTGGATCAGTTTGCGATTGATGAAGTCGTCGTCGACGACCAGTACTTTCAGGGCCATTATCTACCTCTCTCATCGATGAATTTCTTGAAATTCTCCCGTGTCATCTTTTCGGTATAGACGACATAGTCGAGTCCTTCGAGCCGTTCCGGATTCTCCGGCGCACTGGTGAAGACGACCAGGATACCGGCATCTTTGGCCGCCTGCAGCAGCGGTCCTTCGAGCATCTTCTCGTCGGCGAACATCATGGAGATCCGGTGGGATCTCAGGAACTCCAGAGCCTCCTGGGGAGTGCCGGCCACCTGGTAGGGGGATCCAAGAGAGTCGAGGAGTTTGGCCAGGAGCTTACGGCTGAAGGGAAGGTTCTTGGCGATCAGGATCTCTCCGGGTTCTTCCGGGGCTGTGGCCTCCGGAGCCGACGGGGTTTCCGGAGCCTGCGCTGTCGTTTCAGCAGCAGGTGCTGCGGTGGGGGTCACCTCCTCTTCGACGGTTTCGAGAACCGCCTTGTCCCGTAGGAATTTGTTGAGGATGTAGATCAGCTCGGAGATCTCGATGGGTTTGGAGATATATTCGTCCATCCCTTCCGAGAGGAAACGCTCACGGTCCCCTTTGAGGGCGTTGGCGGTCAGGGCGACGATGGGAACGTGGGGCAGCTCCTCATCCTCTTCATATTCCAGGATCTCGTGCGTCGCTTCGACGCCGTTCATGACCGGCATCTGGATATCCATGAAGATGAGGTCGTAATCGTTGCTGCGGCGCTTCTCGAAAGCCTCCAGACCGTTGTTGGCGATCTCCACCTCGAGCCCCAGGCCTTCGAGGATGTTTTTGACCAGCTTCTGGTTGATGATATTGTCCTCGACCACCAGGACCCGTCCCCGGTAGCGGGTATGGACCCGGGGAGCGGTTCCCCCTTTCTGCTCGGCGGTCTCGTAGCGTGCGATGGTCCGGAGCATCCCCAGGACCTTGGTGAACGTTACGGGTTTGAAAACGATATTTTCATTGGGGAGTTCGTACTGTTCCAGTTCGTTGCGGGAGGTGACGCGTGCAACGAGGAAGAGGTCCTCTTCGGGGAGATGATCCAGGGCCTCCCGGATATTCTCCGGAGCCCGGTCGTAATCGATGAGAATGGCCTGGCAATCGGCCTCTTTGAGCATCTCCTGCAGCCGGGAGACCGAATCGAAATCGAGGAAGCGCATGCCGAAATAGGAGGCATAGCGGTCGAGATAACCGTTGAGCCGGGCGACGCGCTCATCCTGATAGCGGCAGATGGTGACGGTATT
Source organism: Campylobacteraceae bacterium (assembly GCA_027002755.1). Taxonomy (GTDB): domain Bacteria; phylum Campylobacterota; class Campylobacteria; order Campylobacterales; family Sulfurovaceae; genus Nitratifractor. The sequence goes on from JALWZI010000200.1 coordinate 2,415, forward strand.
GAAAGCGTTGCGGTAATCCTGCTCCTCCTCTTCGATCTCTTCCAGGGGCAGGGTGAAGGAGAAGGTGCTCCCGACACCCTCTTCGCTTTCGACGTTGAGTTTGCCCCCCATGATCTCCACATACTCTTTGGTGATGGTGAGCCCCAGTCCGGTACCCCCGTACTTCCGGGTGATGGAACTGTCGGCCTGGGTGAAGGGTTCGAAGATCTTCTTCAGCTGGGCCTGGGACATGCCGATCCCGGTGTCACTGACCCGGAACTCGATGAGACTGCGGTCACCCTGGGTCGCGGCGAGCTTCTGGATCTCGACACTGATCTCTCCACCGGGTTCGGTGAACTTGACGGCGTTATTGAGGAGATTGGTGAGGATCTCCTTGATCTTGGTCGGATCCCCTTTGAGACGGGGGCTGATCTCCGGATCGATAAAGTAGTAGAGTTCGATATCCTTCTCGGCCGTGATGACCCCGAAATTGTCCACGGTGTTGTCGAACTCGTGGTGGGTGTCGAAGGCGATATGTTCCACCTCCACCTTGTTGCTCTCGATCTTGGAGAGGTCGAGAATGTTGTTGATGATCCCCAGAAGGTTTTGGGAGCTCTTTTCGATGATGTTGGCGAACTCCCGCTGCTCGTCATTGAGGTTGGTGCTCTTGAGGAGCTCGGTGAAGCCGATGATCCCGTTCATAGGAGTACGGATCTCGTGGGACATGTTGGCCAGGAAGAGGGACTTGGCCTCGTTCTCCTCCATGGCACTGAGGCGATCCTGTCGCGCCTGCTGGATCAGAGCCTCCAGGAGCCGATAGCCTTTTTCGATGCCCTCCCGGGTCGCGAAGTCGACCCCCTGGAACTCCTGGAGGATCCTTTCGTACTCTTCACCACCGCTGGCGAACTCCTCCGCGGCATTCTGGAGACTGCGCTCGAGGCCTTTGAGGTTGGTCTCCACATCCCGCAGGGCATGATAGCCGATGGAGAGGAGGATCAGCGCCAGCAGGATGAAGAGGGCGGCCAGCCCCATGAGGAGATACTGATGCTGCAGATAGGCTTCTGTATGCTCCTGAGCGATTCGGGTGTAGCGTCCGGCCAGGGTTTCATAGAGTGCGATATGCTGTGTCTGCAAAGTGAACCATCGGGCGGCATCGACGTCGTAATTTCCGGTGGAGCTTTTGGAGAGGATGGCCGCTGCGAGGGTCTGTACCTCCTCCAGGATCTTCTTCGCTTTCGGAGCATTGAGAACGGATTCCGCCTCTTTTTTGAGTCGTGCATCCGTCACCAGCTCAGGCTGGAAGCGGGCGGCACCACCCCGGTAACGTTCCCAGAGCCGGAGGATCTGGGCGCTCATGGGTTTGCGGGCCTGGAGATGGTAGGCAGCCAGGTCCCGGCTCAGGCCGGTATCTTCCTCGCTCCCGTAGAGTTGACGGAGCAGAAGGGAGAGAGAGGCGAGGGAGGTATCGGGAGCGTGGAGGGTGATCTGTGACAATCCGACAAGGATCGGACGGTCCAGCTCTTTGCGGAAACGCTCCAGTATGTCCGGTGCCACGGCGTTTTCCCGCTGATCGACCTCTTGGCGCAGGGCATCGAGTTTTCTGAAACTCTCCTGGACCCGCTGATAGGCCGTACTGTCGAGAGCCCCTGCCTCGGAGGCACCCGGCAGAAAGCCGAGCAGAACTTTGTGTTGGGACACCAGACGGAGCGTGGCGGTCTCCAGCGCCTTGTCGGTGGCACTGCGCTGTTTCTGAAGGAGCTGATGATAGCGCTTGTCCCCGGAGGCGAGGAAAAGAAGGCTGAGTCCGCGTTCTTTTCCCGTTTCGACCAACGCTTTTTCCAGATAGGTGTTGTTGTCGAGCGTTGTCCGGTAGGCTCCCGCCCGCTCAACATTCAGGTAAAAAGTGTAGAGGAAATAGAGGGACGCCAGCAGGAGAACCGCGGAGGGGACGATTCCGATCAGCTTCAGTTTGTTGGTGATTTTCATGGGTTCCGTGCTCCTTTAGCCATTGAGCTGTTTGAGAAAATTGTCCAGGCTCATCAGCTGCCCGGCGAATTTGCGAATCCGCTCGGGAGCCCGTTCGATATCGTTGTCGAACTGCAGCTCGTAGAGGTTCTC
>JALWZI010000201.1 GCA_027002755.1 Campylobacteraceae bacterium
AATCCAGACAAAGGAGTCAAAATGAGTGAAAATCAGACCGTTTATGATCTCGTGATCATCGGCGGCGGCCCGGGAGGAATAGGGACCGCCGTCGAAGCGAGAGCTTTGGGGATCGAAAAGATCCTGCTGCTTGAAAAGAGTGACAACCACTCCGATACGATCCGGAAATTCTACAAGGACAACAAACGGGTCGACAAGGATTGGCAGGGACAGCTGGTGGAGATGGAGGGGACCATTCCCTTCATGGACGGGACCAAAGAGAGTACCCTCGATTTCTTCGACTGTCTCATTGATCAGCATGTGATCGACAGCGAATTCAACTGCGAAGTGGACAAGATCACCAAAGGTGAAGAGGGGATCTTCAGGGTCCGGGCCGGATGCGGCGAATTCCTGGGGCGCTATATCGTCATCGCCATCGGGCGAATGGGCAAACCCAACAAACCCTCCTACAAGATCCCTCCTTCCATCCGAAAACTGGTCAACTTCAATCTTGACCAGTGCAACAAAGGGGAGAAGATCCTGGTGGTCGGCGGCGGAGATACCGCGACGGAGTATGCGGTGGAGCTGAGTCGAAACAACGAAGTGACGCTCAACTACCGTCGGGCGGAGCTCACCCGTCCCAACCCCACCAACCGGCAGATGATCCAGGAGGCCTTTACCGTGGGTCGGGTCCGACCGCTGTTGGGGGTGGATATCGAAGGGTTGGAGAACCTGCATGGAAAAGTGGAGGTCCATTTCACCGACGGAAGCCGTGAGGTCTTCGACCGGGTCATCTACGCCATCGGCGGAACGACGCCGGTGGATTTCCTCAAAAACGCCAACCTGCAGCTGGATGCTACCGGAGAACCGGTGATCAAGGAGAATCTCGAGACCAGTGTGGAGGGGATCTATATCGCCGGAGATATCGCCTTCAAAAGCGGTGGCAGTATCGCCATCGCTCTCAACCACGGCTACCGGATCGTCCAGGATATCATCCGCCACGGCAAGGTGAAGGTCGCCCAGACCGATCTGCAGCAGGTCTGTCAGAAGAAGTAGCGCCGCTTTTTCCTGCGCTCTTTGCGCAGGGGATTGAGGCGTTTCTCGGGCACCTTGAAGCTCTGCTTTTTGTGGCCGGCCATCGATTCCCAGATGATCTGGTCATGCAGATAGATATCGTAGAAGAAATAGTCTTTACCACCGGCCCGACGCACCGTAAAGTAGACGATATGGACCGGGATCGCCTTTTTCAGGCGGATGGTGGTGGGACGGTTGCTCTCCAGGATCTCTTGGATCTTTTCCCGTCTATAGTTTCCGGCGGCGTAGTGCAGCAGCAGCTCCATGAAATCCATCGGTTTTTCCACCCGCATACAGCCTGAGCTGAAGACCCGGTACCGGTAGCCGAAGAGTTTCTTGTTGTCGGTATCGTGGAGATAGACCGAGTATTTATTGGGGAACATGAACTTCACTCTCCCCAGGGCGTTGGACTCACTGGGGAACTGGACGAAGCGGTAGGGGATCGGGCGCTGATCGTGCTCGTAACTGAAGAGCTTTTCGAGATCGAGCTCCGCCTCCGGCGCATCGGGTCTGTAGCTGGTGAAGACATGGATGTCGTGCTGTCGGAGATAATCGGGGTTTTTCTTCAGCATGGGGATCAGATCCCGTCGGACCAGATTGTCGGGGATGGTCCAGGTGGGGTTGAGGACCATGTAGGTCATTTTGCTGTCGAAGATCGGAGTCGGACGGTCGATCCGTCCCACCACCACGTCACTGGCAAAGACCGGCCGCCCGTTGCGGTAGAAGCGCATCTTGAATTCGGGGACATTGACCTCCACATATTCACTCTCCCAGCTGTGGGGGTAGAGTTTGAGCTTCTCCAGATTGACCAGGATCTTTTTGAGGTACTCTTTTTTCGGGGTGTTGAGGTAGTGGATCACCTTGTTATCTACCGTCTCCCCCGGGGGGAGTTTGAAGCGTTCCCTGAAGCTTCGGACCGCTTCGGCGAAACGGCGGTCGAACTGGTTGTCCTCGGGAAGGTTTCTGGGGTAGTCACCGAAAAACTTCATCATCCGCTTGATCTGGGGAATCCGACTGTCGGTGCTGTTGATCCGCAGGGTGCGCCCCTGGGATAGTTTGGGGAAATTCGGCATCGTCCGATACTTCTCCAGCAGGGCGATCAGCGAGCGGTAGCGACGTTCCAGAGGGATCTGCTGGCGAAGGTAACGCTGCAGATCTTTTTGTTGGAGACGAGCGTGGAGCTCTTTGGGTTTCGGGAGGCTCTTGGGGTGGATGTCCCAGGCGGCCTGGACATCCTGGGTCTCTTTGAGGCGCTGGAGTTTGCGCTGGACCAGGGGCCAGTCCACGTCGCCCACCCGGAGGAAATTGAGCAGCTGCATCAGGGCGTCGCTCATCAGGACATCGAGCCGCGCCTGAACAGCGGGGAGGCTGGCGGCGGAGACGCTGCCGCTGTCCAGAGCGAAGGAGAGCCGTTTGATCTCGTTGCGGTTGAAGTTTTTGTGATTGTAGTTGAAGAGCGGATCGTCCAGTGCCTGGAGCAGGGCTGCATAGTTGGCGGCGTTCTCCGGCCCGATCCAGAGCGGATGGAATTTGTTGAGCCGGTAGAGCTCCGTCACCTGGCTGCGGAACGGGCTGTGGAGTTTGCTCTTCAGGGTTTCGGTGATCTGAGCCGCCAGGGGATCGGCGGGGGAGGCCGGGGTCGGGGCCCCGTAAAGCAGTCCCAGGGTCAGAAAGATAAGGAAACAGAGTCTTCTCAAATACGAACCTTTTGCATGGAAATAATATAGCTGCCCGGGTGGGGGAAAGGATCTACTCCTCGGCAGACTCTTCCCGGTAGAGCACTTCCCGGAAGAGATAGCGGTGATCCTCCGGGAGATGGTCGTAGAGGGTGTAGGCGAGTTTGCGGATCTCCCAGAGGGCGCTTTTGTTGCTGCGCAGAGCCAGAAAATTCTGCAGGCTCCGGGCGTTGATGGTCCAGGTGAGTTCCGTCTTGTAGCACTCGGGGAGCGCGAACTTGGCATAGTCGTTGCTCACCCCCTTCTGCAGGAGGCTCTGAAGATTGTTGAGCGCCCGGATCGAGGCCCGGTCCACCTCCTCGTGGTGGGTCAGGACGATGAAACGGGATGCCCCTTCGAAATCCTCTTCGTCAAAGGGTTCGGTCTCTTTGAGCTCCTTGAGGGTGTAGCGGGTGCTTTTGACACTGAGGCTGGCCATCCGGTGTCGGGCCAGCTCCTGGAGCAGCGCCCGGCTGACTCCCTGGATATAGAAGGTATAGACCAGATGCTCCAGGGTGGAGGCATGCTTGTATTTGTTGCCCACCCGGTCGATGAGTGCCCGATCCTTCTCTCCGCCTTCGTCGCTTTTGTCGAAGCTCTGCCAGCAGGTACGGATCGCGTGGGCGCAGACCTCCAGGGGCGTATGGTGTAGCAGTGTCACTTTCATCGTCGTCCCTCCTCTGCGATTGGGTACAATTATAGCCAAATAGATTAACGAGGATTACGCCGTACCCATGAGACCTTTCGACCGTTTCCATCCCCTGCAGGATGATTTCAGAGATCCCTTTTCCCGGGATCGGGACCGGGTGCTGCACTGCAGCTCTTTCCGGCGGCTGGAGTACAAGACCCAGGTCTTCCTCAACCATGAGGGGGACTATTTCCGTACCCGGCTGACCCACTCGCTGGAGGTGAGCCAGATCGCCCGGACCCTCTCCCGGATGCTGGAGCTCAACGAGACCCTGGCAGAGGTGATCGCCCTCTCCCACGACCTGGGGCATACCCCTTTCGGGCATGTGGGAGGCGACCGTCTCGACGCCCTGCTCAAGGCCGACGGCCATCCCAACGGCTTCGAACACAACTTTCAGTCCTTCCGGGTCCTGACGACTCTGGAGAAGCGCTACAAAGATTTTGACGGGCTCAACCTTACTTTCGCCACCCTGGAAGGGGTGCTCAAACACTCCTATCCTTACGACAAACCCTTCTTCCCCGACTGGATCCGGGAGGCCTTCGCTCTGGATCGCCATCCCTCTCTCGAGGCGATGGTGGTCGACCATGCCGACGAGATCGCCTACACCAGCCACGATATCGACGACGGGATCAAATACGGCCTGATCGGTTTTTCGGATCTGGAGGATCTGGAGATCGTGCAGGAGGTGGACCGGAGGGTGCGGGCCGAAGGGATCGTTCCCGGAGAGTATCTCTACCGTCACCGCTTTGTCGCCTCATTGATCCGGCTGCTGGTGGAGGACTTCATCGAACACTCCCGTCCGGGGGCCGAGGCTCACCGGTCCGACCGACCTCTCTGTGCGACCCTGCCGGCGGAGGAGCCGCTTCCGGTGGGCTTCTCTTCATCGGTAGCCACCGGACTCAAGCGCTTGAAAAAACGTCTCTATATCAAACTCTACCGCCACGAGAAGATCGTTCGGAACATGTACGCAGGCAAACGGTGCGTAGAAGCTCTCTACCGGGCCTACAGCGAAGAACACGATCTGCTCCCCGAATCCCAGAAGGC